>JAERMN010000163.1 GCA_016844625.1 Deltaproteobacteria bacterium | reverse complement strand
AATCGTCGCCGAAAACATCGACGACGTGCGCCAGTTCGCTTTCGTCCGCCTCGAAGGAAAAATAAAGTTGGCCGCGCTCTAAGAGTTTGCTCGGCTCGCACTTCAAATCGGGTGTCTGAACGCCCAAGACTTCATAGTGCTCATCCATGCGGTGCAACCAGTAGGGCAGCCAGCCGCAGCCGGATTCTAAAAACACGAAGCGCAGTTTCGGGAAGCGGTCGAGCACGCCTTCGCCGAGGATCACCGACAGCGCGATCATCTGCTCGAAGGGATGGCCGAACAGGTGCGAATAAAAAAACTTGTCGACGCGCTCGGTGCCGGTGGCATCCGAGCCGTAGCGGCCTAAGAACATATGGACGCAAATGGGAATATTTAATTTCTCCGCTTCGGCGTAGAGCGGAAAATAATACGGATCGCCGAGATGGCGGCCCTTTCCGACCATGCCGAGTTCAATGACGCTGCGGCGCAACTCTTTGACACTTGCGTCGATGTCCTGTTGCGCCAAGGCTACGGTGCCTTTGATTCGTTTTGGGTCTGCGGCGCAATACTCGGCCAACCAAGTGTTTCTCGCTGTGGCGAGCGCGGCGGCAAGGCCAGCATCATCTAACGCCGGAAGCGTTCCTGCCAAGCCGGCGCCGAAGAGCACGGCGACGTCGATCTTTTCGCTGTCCATGTCGACCAAACGCGCTTTTGGATCGGTCATGCCGGGGCGACGCGGGTGGGGCCGGCTGTACGGGCCGCCGACGCCGATGCCAAGTCCGCTGGGGCGCGGCCAGGCTTTTCCCTCGATGATCGTTCTCAGCTGACCGTTGCCGCTGTCGCGCCGCTCCGGCGCTTTGCTCTTATATTTTTCCGGCAAGCGCGCTTGCCAGTCAATGTGATTTTCTTCTAAGTGGCCGTCGGCGTCGACGGTGCCGAATGGATTCATAAATTCCTCGCTGCGTTAGTGGCGGATTCCAGATTACAAATTCCAGATTCCAAATTGCCGCGCCATTAACTCGGTTTGCTCGTGATGAGCCGTCGACCGAGCCGAAACCCTTCCGGAGCGAAGGCAACACGGCTCCGCCTTGGACCGGCAAACGAAACGTCTGCCGTTAAATAATCGACGTAAAATTCAAACATCTTGCCGAGCACCAATCAAGACGATGAAACTTTTGGTGCTGATGCCTTCGCTCCTCCAGGGTTCCGCCTCGGTCGACTTTCTGCGATGCGTTCTGAGGGTGCCACGCTACGTGTCGAGCAGGCCGGGGTAAAATACTTCTTCGATTTTCGCTAGGCGCTGCGTCAGACCCTCTTCGTGGGAGTTGCGAAAAAGCATTTCCAGCATCTGGCGATTGTTTTTGATGCCGAACGGGAACGGATCGTTGCCGACCATTTGTTCTTGGTTCCCACGATCGCTGTTTTCAAAATAGAGATACGCGGGGCTGGCAAAATTACCGCGCTCGTAGGCGCTGCGCTTGCTCTCGCTAAAGAGTCGAAGGATCTCACTGGGCAGCCAGGGCTGCTGCTCGAGCATGCGGCGCTGGGCGACGATGACGTGATTGGCCGGCACTATACCGGTCTTATGGTAAAAAGCTTCGACTATCGAGAGACCGCCGTCGGCGAACATTTTTCGCAAGCGCGGGTTACCTTCGAGCGGCGTGCCGCCGTAGCGGTCGATGTTCAAGGTCATTAGTTTCGCATCATGGCGCGGCGCGAAGCCGTAGGCGGCGTCGATCTCGCCTTTGTCGAGCATGACGTCGAAAGTTTTTTCTGCCGTGAGCCAAGTGGTGGAAACGCCGGCCGGCGGTCTGGTGTCCATGCCGAGCAGGCCGCCGTGGCTCAGGTCTTGAACCCGGCCAATGTACCAAGAAATGTCCTTTGGCTGAATCGCACAAAGCTCGCGGAGAATCGCTCGAAACCACAAGCCCGCGGTCATCACATAGTCGGGGATGCCGACGCGTTTTCCCTTGAGATCGCAGAGTGACTGAATACCGGAGCCCGTGTTGACGAACAGGGTCATCCAGACGAACGCCTTGGCGGGGAAGATCGGCAACGCCTGCCATTGCCAGCGGTCACCCTTGGCCTGTTCACGAGTGATGAGAAATTCGGAGAGCGACATCTCGAAGACATCGTATTCATCGTTTTTCAGATTCTTGAAAAATAGCTCAGGCGGCGTGGTGACGTGGATATTGAGATTCAACTTATTCGATTTGACGCTGCCAGCGATCAGCGGTTCGAAGCGGGGGTTTTTTGTCAGGCCGAGTTTTAGATTCAGCATTGGGTTGCTCGATTCTTGAAGTTTTATCATTCATACGCCGAGGCACGCAGGAAGGTCAAACTCCGCGGCTGGCTACGGCGGCAACGATTATGACCTAGCACGGCACAGCCGCGACCAAAGGAGAAGACATTAACCGCAAAGAGCCTAGCGCGGCAAGCCGCAACCAAAAAGGATTCGGAACCAGAGTGTTAACCGCAAAGAGCGCAAAAAAGAAATCGGATTATCTCCCGCAAAGGCGCTAGGTTCGGAATTTTATTTTTTTACCTTTGCGTCTTAGCGCCTTTGCGGGAGGTTTTTCCGATTCCGACTGTTGAGCGGGAGCGACCTACGACGGATTGCGCACGACAAAATGCTGCTCCGGTACCGGATAGCCGGCGGCGCTGAGGCCACTGAGCAGAATCGCTGTTAGGCTAGTAGATGCACCCTTGTCAATGAAAAATTGCCGGCCGCCGCATGAATTCGTAGATGCAACGCTTTCACTTTCACACTGGCGATTCATTGGACATTGGCCGGGGCATCAGGTATGAGAGAAAAGTTCTCGATCTAGGTAATTCGGAGGTTTGCTCATGAAAATCTGTCACTACAGTAATCATCAAGCGGGCGTGGTCGTGGGCGATAAGGTCATCAACTTTGGTGATGCGCTGATCAAGGCCGGTCTGGCGCGGCAAGGCTACACCATGCTGGAAATCATCGACGCGCTGGCGAATAATCCGGCGGCGATGCAGATCGCGCGGGATGCGGCCAATGGCGCCGCTGGCGTCGACTTGAGTTCGGTAAAATTGCTCGCGCCGATCCAAAATCCCGGAACGCTCTGGGCCGCGGCGGCCAACTATGGCGCGCATCGCGCCGAGATGGTCGACCGTATGGGCAGCGCCAATAAGCAGATAGTCAACAAGGATGACTTGATGGCGGAGTTTTTCATCAAGACCACTTCCTCGATCATCGGTCCAGGCGACACGATCATCTTGCCGAAGATTTCCAAATTGGTCGACTTCGAATGCGAGCTGTGCGCAGTCATCGGCAAGAAGGCGCGCAAGGTCACCGAAGCTCAGTCTCTCGAACACGTCTTCGGTTACCTGATCTGCTGGGACATCAGCCAGCGCGATCCCTGGGGCAAGGGCATGCACAACACGCGCAATATTCGCAAAGGCTTCGATACGTTCACCGCTTTGGGCCCGTGGATCGTGACGCGCGACGAAATCGAAGAGCCGCAGAATCTTTCGATCACGGTCTTGCAGAACGGCAAGGAGGCGATGATCGCGCATACCAGCGACATGATTTGCGGCCTGCGCGAGCATATTCGCTTTCTCAGCGACTGTCTGACCTTGCGCACCGGCGATCTGATCACGACGGGCACACCGGCCGGCGTGAGCAAGTTGAGCGACGGTGACCGCCTGCACGGCACGATTGAAAAAATCGGCAGCATGGAGCTTTTTGTAAAGGACGAGAAGTAATCGTTCTGCCTGGTGAATGACGATATCGAGCGCGTGCAACGGAGCCCTCACCCTTCCCTCTCCCGCAAGCGGGCGACGGTTCGGAGTGAGTTCGGAAAAAGAACTGTTGATTAATTAAGCAAGGTTCAGATTCATAAGGAGCCACTTCCATGTCAGCAGCGCCGAAAGCCAATCCGCCGATACGAACCTTACTTGGCCCCGGTCCGAGCCCGGTCAGCCCGCGCGTGCTCGCGGCGCTATCGCTTCCCGTGGTCGGCCATCTCGATCCAAAATTCTTGGAAATCATGGATCAGAGCATGGCCATGCTGCGCGAGCTGTTTCAGACCAAGAACCGCTTGGCTCTGCCGATGTCGGGCACCGGCAGCGCCGGAATGGAAACCTGCTTCGTCAATTTGCTCGAGCCCGGCGACACTGTGTTGATCGGCGTCAACGGTGTCTTTGGCACGCGCATGGTCGATGTCGCGCAGCGCTGCGGCGCGCAAGCGGACACCGTGGACGCCGAGTGGGGCAGCGCGCTCGATGCGCAGAATTTCAAAACCGCGCTGGCGCAGAAAAAGTATAAACTCGTCGCTGTCGTGCACGCCGAGACCTCGACCGGCGTGCTGCAGCCGCTCGATGACATCGCCAAGCTGGTGCACGAAAACGGCGCGTTGCTGTTGGTCGATGCCGTCACGTCCCTCGGCGGCGCGCCAGTGCGAGTGGATGAGTTGGGCATCGACGCCTGTTACAGCGGCACGCAGAAATGTTTGGGCTGCCCGCCGGGCCTGTCGCCGGTGACGTTCAACGAGCGAGCCGTCGAAGTGATTCGCAAGCGCAAGACCAAAGTGCAGAGTTGGTATCTCGACCTGTCGATGATCGAGAAATACTGGGGCAGTGAGCGGGTCTATCATCACACCGCGCCGATCTCGATGAACTACGCGTTGCACGAAGCGCTGCGCGCAGTGCTCGAAGAGGGTTTGGAAGCCTCCTGGCAGCGCCACAAGCAGACCCACGATGTGTTTGTCCGCGCGATGCGCAAGCTGGAGATCGAGCCGGCAGTGGCGGAAGCCATACGCGCGCCGATGATCAACGCGATCAAGATTCCCGAAGGCGCCGATGACGCCACAGTGCGCACTCGGTTATACGACGATTTTAATATTGAAATCGGCGCCGGCCTGGGTCCACTCAAGGGAAAAATCTGGCGAGTCGGCTTGATGGGCCACGGCGCGCGGGTGGAAAATGTCGAGACGCTGTCGCAGGCGCTGAAGCAGCTGATTCAATAAGCGTGATCGTGTTTGTGGCACGTGCTCGCGTTGGAACGAGCATGATCACGAAGCCCTACAATCGAGGTTAGAGGATGGCAGATCGATGATCGCCATCCTCGATCTTCCACCTCGACCTTAAGCATACAACTATGCTACCCACTCCCCGTAACCGTTATACGGCCGCGTCGGACGCCGCTCGCCGGTGTCGATGAGTTTTTCCGTCGCTTGCGACCAGCGCGGGCGGGGTACGTTGGGTTCGACGTTTGTGCTCCGAGCCGTTGCTCAACAAGCGCCGGCTGGGAGCGCCTGTCCAACTATTGGTGCGCGAGCTCAACTGGTTTGACGAACTCTTTGCGGATGAATCCCGTTGGACCCGTGTTGCCAGCGCGGACTTCGAGCCAATCACCGTACCGTTTGAGCATGGTTACTTTCGTCCCGATGGTAAATGTCATGAGGGAGTTCGACGAGAAATTGGGATCCTTGCGCAGCAAGGTGGGAAATTTAATTTGAAATTCCGTGGCGTCGGCTTTTATTGCACTCTGAAGTTGTGTCTTCGCGTCGACCACCGCGGCTGGCGGAGCTACGACCGCCGCTGGCGCTTTTGCTTGCCGCGTTGGAATACCGTCCGCCGCGGCGTGACGGCTTTGCGCGGGGCGTTCGCCGATACTAGCCAGTGATTTTTCCCAGAGCACGAGAGTTGTGATGTCCATCCCCTCGCGCACGAACAGTAACGGGCATGTCACGGTGAGGTTTTCCGATACGACGTCGGCGAAAGACCATTTCGACACTTCGGCGACAACCGCTTTCTTGAAGTCGACATCATTGACGCGTGAAGAAAGCTCTTTTATCTGACTGACTTCTCCCGACGGGGAGATATTGAACTGAAGCAATACGCTGCCAATCAGGTTGGGATTCTTGGCGGTCTCTTGGCGATACAGCTCGCGCACTCGCTGCAGGTGGCTCTCAAGTCGCAGTGTAATTTTGCCGGACTCAGGGGGAAAGTCTTTATGGTTCGTGATGCTGAAGCCGAGGTCTTGGGCGAGAAAAACCATGTCGCCCAACGCCATGTTCATGGCTTGCACCGGTTTTTGCGCTTGTGCCATCGGCTTGGCACTGGCGGCGGCTTCTTTCTTAGGTGATTGGTTACCCGTCTCCAATCTGAAGTAGGCAACCCCTAAGATGACAAGCCCGAATATCACTCCGATGATCGTTTTCATTCCCCACCCCGAACTAGGCTTTTTGCTGATTAAGAAAATCTTCCTTGGCCAGTGTCGTCAGCCCTCTCTGGCAAAAGCGATGCTTAACGGAGCAACTCTTGTACCGTTGGAGCCGAGTGCTCAGCGTAAAGTAAGGAAGTTTACCGAGGTTTTTGCGCGATCATGGAACTGGCTGATAACTGAGGGCGAGTGAGGAATCTTTGGCTCTGCTTCAGCCGTTGCAGATGTCCATGGATGGCATGACTCTGCGGTTAAGCCGAGTGTGCCGGGTTGTTTGGTTTGCACAATTTTTGACTGCCCATTGGCGATTCTGGACGGTTTTCTGTTTGATTCTATGTTAACCCCGCCTCTTGAGGCGGGAACAACTAAATGGGGTTTCCACAGGGGGGCGAGCATCCCCTTTGCGATCTTTAAACAGCGGCGGGGTTAAATCCCCGCCCGCGAAGTGGCTTCGTTTAATGCGGGCGTGGTGGATTCCGCGCGAGCCGTCATTGATGCTGTGATCGATTCGGCGAAGGAGATGTTGGCATGAAGCAAAGTTGGTTCGGGTTAATACATGGGTTCGTATTCGCTGTGGGCTTACTTGGGCTTTCGCCGTTGCAAGTTTGTGCGCTTAGCTGGATGCAGTCAGTTTGGCAATTTCCCTCATTTGGTGGTAACGAGACTTACTGCAGGAAGTGATACCGCAGTTTCTGCAAGTAACGTTTATCGAGGAGGAAGCATGAGACGACTGGTAATTATAACCGTATTGATTTTGCTCGGAAGCGCGGAGCTACGCGCGCAGAGTCCCTACTATCAGGGTAAGAACATCAGCTTTGTTGTCGGATCGGGCGCGGGGACGGCTTATGACATTTACGCGCGCCTGCTGGGAAACTACATCGGCAAGTATCTTCCTGGGAATCCGACAGTGATCATGCAAAACATGCCGGCGGCGGGCGGCATTGTCGCGGCCAACTATGTCTACGGTGTCGCCAAGCCCGACGGTTTAACACTCGCCTCGATCAATCCAGCGCATTATTTCAACCAGATTCAAGGCAACAAAGAGATCAAATTCGACTGGACCAAATTCACCTGGCTCGCCAGCTCGGACAAGTCGGAGCATATGCTCTATATGCGTAGCGACGCGCCGTTTAAAACGATGCAAGATATTCGCAACGCCAAAGA
>JAERMN010000638.1 GCA_016844625.1 Deltaproteobacteria bacterium | reverse complement strand
CGGCGCCGCTTCTTCGCTCAAAGGACGCATGATGGCGTTTTTCGAAACCGACGACGCGCCGATTCCGGCCGACATGCGCGGCTATCTGAAAACCCAAAATGAGCAAAAAAAATACGGCGTCACGGAGCGCTTTGAAAAATTATTTCAGCGGCTCTATTTCGACACCGCCGGCACCGGTGCATGGTTGCCATCGATGGCGGCAGCGCTCAATATAACCAGCGCCGACCGTATCCTGTTCGGCAGCGACTATCCCTTAGAATGTAAAACCGCAGCCAACATCATCGAGTCCATCGCAATGGTCCGACAAGCGCCCTGCTCGGCGGCTGATAAGACGAACATTCTCGGCAAAACCGCGGCGGGATTATTTAATCTAAAATCGTAGCTGAATGTTTCCGACGAGCGATGCGTCCATCCAATTAGAATGAAACCGGCCACTTCATACGCCACCGGCGGTTCCCTTCTTGCGGCAATTTGCGCTTTGGCCATCGTCGCATTCCCACTCGCCGGCTCAGCCCAAGAGCCGCGTCAAAGCCAGCGGCTGACAGCGAACGAATTCGAGCCGTTACTAAAAGTCGACGCCCCCATCGTACTCTGCATCGATGACAAACCGGCCGCTGGCGGCCAGCCCTCGGATCAAGCGTACGCCAAAGCCGCGGCCAACGGCTTTCGCTCGGTTTTAACCCTGCGCTCGCGGAGCGACGGTGTCGATTTGAAGAATTCCTCGGCATCCTGCGCGACAAACGCAACCAGCCGATGCTGATCAATTGCGCCTTTGCCGAACGGGTCGCGCCGTACATGATGATCTTCAACCTGGTTGAACGGGGTTGGACTGAAGAACGGGCCGTGGACGAAGCCAGTAAGTCAGGCTTGCGCCGCGAAGCCTTGCAGGAGTTTGCGCGCAGTTATTTGAAAGCGCGCGCGGCCACCAAAGCTCGGCGGAAGATCGATCGTTGACCGGCGCGGCATTGCAAGTTCCGCTCGCAAGACTTCGCCGATAGAGTGAGATGCGAACATCGGCATCTGGCGCCGTTTCTTAAATCGCCTTTTCCTTTGCCTCACCGCCATCCAAGGCATGCGCCGATTTACGTCATTCGCGAACAATTGTCGTCAAACAGCCCAGCGCGGCGGTGATTTTCCAATTACCAAAATTACCCGCCCACTCACCTGATTGCCCCTGCGCGGAATGGCACCGAGCTTGCTCGTGGTGCTTGACTGGCGAGAATATCAACAATTCAACAAGGAGGCAGAAAATTTATGTTTAAAACTAATCTCAAAACGATCGCTCTAGCCGGGATGTTTACGGCAACGTTGTCGGCGGGAGCGGGTCAAGCGCTAGCGAGCGAAAGCGGCATCGTTTGGAAGCAAGCGTCGTCAAGCGAGAGTGACTATTGCCATATCAAATACATGGCGTTCACCGAACAGTCGCTGCGCTCCGGCAATCTCGAATTCAACCCGTCGGATATCGTCGATATGTACGGTTCCTGCAGCTTCGACCCCACGAGCCCCGAAGAAGTCAGAAAGCAAGTCGCCACGTCGAACCAAGGCATACATGGCGACGGCAGCAACGATAGCAGCAGCAGCGACTAAGCGCTTTTCGCGAAGGATCAGCAATCTTTCAGCTAGAGTAAAATTGACCCTAGAACGAGAGGCCGGCAATCATCTTTTCAAGATGGTCACCGGTCTCTCGCCTTTTTGCGAAATTTGATCCGCGCTCGACGCCGTTAGCGTGAAGCGCTAGCGAGCGCGGCCACGCAGCGTAGGACTAATGCTGCCGGATCGTTATCGAACAACACCGCTCCAGCGGTTGCTTTGTTACTATAAGAGATCACTTCACGGATATGCGCCGCGACACCACCGCTGCTTTCAAGCACGCCGATAATCTTTCCTTCGTCGTAGGCGATGGTGAATTCGTTAAGCGTTCCGGTGGCACCGCCGATAATCAGCACGATATCCGATGAGCGAATGTTGATGACGTTGCGGCCCTTGTATCCGAAGCCGGTGTAGACCATCACGTCGGCGCCATCTTCCGGCAGGCCGTAGCGAGTTAAATGTTCGTTACGATTCTCAGCCGGAGAGATTCCCAATGCGAAGCCGCCCTGCTTGCGAAACGCTTGCGCGACCAAGCTCGGCAAACCCGTCGTCGCCCCGGTCACAAGAATGCAGTTGGCGTTCGCGATCGCCCAACCCAATTCCTCCGCAAGCGTTCGCAGCCGACTCGCCTCGCCAGCCGTAAGCGCATCGTTGGCCGACGCGCCCATAACCCCAATCACCGGCTTACCCATAGCTCGATACTTATGACAATCTAAATGACCTTCTCATCGCGCAATTTGGCAATAGTTTCGGAGTCGTAGCCAAGTTCCCTTAGAATCGCTTCGCTATTTTCGCCGAGCGCGGGAATCCGATCGTAGCGTGCGTCGCTGCGCGACATCTTGAGCGCGTTGGCGATCACCGGCACTCTGCCGACCGGCGACTCGGCTTCGCGGATCAGTTTGCGCGCGGCCACTTGCGGATGGGCGAGCACCTGGGCGATGCCGCGGACGATACCATGCGGCAGCTCGGCCTTTTTCAATTGCTCCAGCCAGTGCTGGTGGTCGCGGGTAAGAAAAATATTCTCGATCGCCGCTTCGAGATCGCCGCGATTTTTGCGCCGCCCTTCGACCGTGGCAAAGCGCGGATCTTGGAGCAGTTCCGGCTTCTCTATCACCTTGCGGCAAAAGACTTGCCAATCTGAGGCGCTCGCCACGGCGAGATTGACGAACTGACCGTCACCCGCCAGATATGGCCCGTAGGGGGTCACGTAATGATGCCGCATGCCGACTCGCGCCGGCTCTTCGCCGGCGTGCCAATAGTGGTGCGGAAAATAACCGAGCCAAGACACGATCGAATCGAGCATCGACACGTCGATCAACTGCCCCTCGCCGGTTTTTTCGCGCTGATAGAGAGCGAGTAGAATGCCGATCGCCGCATACATTCCCGATGCGATATCCGCGATGGCGATGCCGGCGCGCGCCGGCTTGTCGGGATAACCGGTGGTCGCGATGATGCCGCCCTCGCCTTGGATCAAGAGATCGTAAGCTTTGACATCG
>JAERMN010000637.1 GCA_016844625.1 Deltaproteobacteria bacterium | reverse complement strand
TCACCGCGCCGGCAGCGGATCGGCGCCGGCGAGCTTTTGATAGAGTTGAATGACCTCTTTGTCCCGGGGCAATTCTTTGATGGCGCGCTCTAGCTCTTCACCGTTGAGCGGCGCAGGGCCGTCGCCCATGAGTTTTTTGTACTCGACGGGGAATTCTGGATCGGCGAACGCTTTGTTCATCGCCTCGCGAATAATCTGAACGCGATCTTTAGGCGTTCCCGGGGAGAAAATGTAGGGCCAGCGCGGATATTGAAAGGCGCGGAACATGTCGAGCAGTTTGCGTTCGGTATCGGTCTTGGCAAAGCTGCCCAACTCCGGCAAGTGGGCAAACGCCGGGTGATGGCGGCCCTTGGGCACCGTCAGCGTGGCGTGCAGATGAATCTGTTTTTTCTCGATCCACTCTGGTTTTTCAATGACAAATCGGGCCGCTCCGGTGGCATGGGCGTCGAGCTCACCGCGCTCGATCGCTATGTAAATTTCTGGCCCGGTGAAGCCAGTGACGAACTTGGGCTCCTTCAGACCGAGCAGATATGCGACCATGCGACCCGTGACATAGACCGGATGGCCGACCGAGTGGGCGCCAAATCTGACACCGCTGGCGGCGCGTAGCTTGGTAAGATTATCCAAACCCGCATCGCCCTTGGTGTAGAACACATAGGGATCGCCGCCGTCGGTGGAGCCGAGATAAATAAACTTGTCGAGATCATAGGCGCTGCCGGGTAGGCCCAAAATCGGCCCCACCACCAATCCTGCGCCGATGGAGCCGATGGTCAGTCCGTCCGGCTTGGTCGTACTGTAGATGACATTTGCTGCTTTTCTGCCCGCCGCGCCCTCGATGAATTCAACGATGATGTGCGGCTTGCCGGGAATATACTTTTCGAGAAATTTCACTAATGCGCGGGTTTGAAATTCCCCGGAACCGCCGGGCCCGCCACCGCGGACGATCTTGATGGTCTTGCCTTTGTAGAAGTCGGCCTGCGCGAACGCCTGACCGGCTAGCAAAAACACCCCGAGTGTAATCAATAGCGCTTGAACCACACCGTAAAGCGCTGGCCTATTGAGCGTCTTCATTAACACCTCCCGTAAAATTGGTGGGCTAAATATCACAATCTATACTTCGCAAACACCCTAACGCTCGGAGTGCACCGATACAGCGTCGAATGCCAAGCCGAAACGCCAGACGCTGGACACAAAACCCTTGATCACTTCC
Organism: Deltaproteobacteria bacterium; assembly: GCA_016844625.1. GTDB lineage: Bacteria > Desulfobacterota > Binatia > UBA9968 > UBA9968 > DP-20. The sequence continues at coordinate 3,408 of JAERMN010000637.1, read as the reverse complement.
CCCACAACTTTTTGACAAACCCTTCCTCCTCCAGCCGTTTCAGATACCGCTCATTGACGTAACTCTTCGCGTCGATGCCGCGCGCTTTGGGGTTGGTCTCGGCGATCTGCGCGACGACGGCTTGCATCGCTTCCACCGATGGGTACGGCACCGGTTGGAGTTGATTATTGAAGTAGTCTAAACCCTCCGCGATGGCTTTGAGATTTTGCACGCGGGTGAATTGCGCCAGAGCTTTGATCGAATACTCTCTCTCGGTCTTAAGAATTTTTATCGCTTCGAGATAGGCGCGCAGGAAGTTCATCACCTTGGCCTCCTGCCTGTCCATGTATCTTTTACTCCCCAGCATGCCGGTGTTGAAGAACGGAATGTTCATCTTGACCGAGTCGGCGATCACGTTGAGCTTGAGCCGCTCCGCTTCGCTGCCAAAGGGTGCGTTGACCACCGTGCCGTCGACATTGCCCGAAGTTATCGCAGCGATGCGGGCGGGCTCGTCGCCAATTTGAAGAATCGTTGCCTCCTTGACGGGATCGACGCCGACGCGCTTGAGCAGCGCGCGCATGCCGAAGTCGGCTGAAGAACCGAAGCGGCTGACGGCGAATTTCTTGCCTTTCAATTGTTCGACGCTCTTGATCTCCGGCCGGGTGACCAACTGGTAATTGAGCTTGTCGAGCAGCCCGAGAAAGTAAACGAGATCAGCGCCTTCGAGATTGGCCGCGACGCCCGGCGCGCCGCTCAGTTGCGATAGATCCAGACTCCCCGATACCAATACCTGCACATTGGTCGAACCGCCGGGGATGTAAACACTCTCGGTAATTAGGCCATACTTGGCGAACAAACCGCGGTCCTTGGCGATATGCACCAGCCCCGATTGCAAGCTGATCGACCCGAGGCCGACGCGAATTTTTTCTTGAGCTTCAATGCAGGTGACGGCGACAATCGATAACCAAGCGAGAATGAGCAATTTGAGTTTCTTCATAGCGCTCTAGTATCACACCCGCAACTTCGCCGGCAACGGCATCCCCTTGAATTAAACCGGAAGATCTCCCGCAAAGCATGTCCTGAGCTAAGTCGAAGGGACGCCAAGGCGCAAAGTTCGGATGAGAGGAAGTGAATTTGTTTGTACTGTCATTCATTGCTTCCGAACTTTGCGTCTTGACGCGAGGAATATCCGAATCCGAAGGTATTCGACCCCCGGAAAATTTACGTAAGCCGCATAATTTCCACGGTTAGTAATGCAAAGCTCGTCAAGGTCGCCGGACAAACGCTACTTTTCCTTTTGCACCTTGGCGTCTCGGCGCGATATATTCCGTTGCATTCGTTGTCACGAACCATCAATAAGAACACAAGAGGCAAATCATGGCTGTAACTGTTAAAGCACTCAAAGACGGCCCGTTCGAAGTCGCCGGCGGCGCCAAACTTATCGACGTCAACGGCAAAGAGTATGTCGAGAGCGCCATCGACCCACTCTATCTCTGCCGCTGCGGCCAGTCACGCAACAAACCGTTTTGCGACGGCTCGCACAAAGACGCGGGATTCATGGCGGACGAAACGGCGAAGTAGAGCGGAAGCGAATATTGCATCACTCCATTACTCCAACACTCCCGTGGGTGGGGTGCAATTGGAGTGATGGAGTATTGGAGTGTTGGAGTGTTGGGTCGGACCAGATATTGGAGCTTTCGATACTAAGTAAATTTTTGGAGGGGATTCACCATGCAAGGAAGAGTTGTCATCGTCACCGGTGCGGCTAAAGGCATCGGTCGTCACGCGTCACACACATTGGCCAAGGCTGGAGCGAAAGTTGTGCTCGCCGACGCCGACGTCGAGCGCTTGCACAAAACCCTCGGCGAAGTTCTGAAGCTCGGCGCCGAAGCGCTCGCCGTGCCCACCGACGTGCGCGACGAAAAAGACGTGCGCCAGTTGGTTTACAAAGTCGCCGACCGTTTCGGCCAGATCGACGCGCTGATCAACGACGCCGGCATCGTGCCGCATTTCAACTGGGGCATCCCGCGCTGGCCGCGCGTGCGCCTGTTGAGCTACGATTTCTGGAACAGTGTCATCCAAACCAACCTCGGCGGCACGTTTCTTTGCTCGAAATATGTCGTGCCGTTCATGGAAGAGCGGCACTCGGGCAATATCGTCAATCTCTGGGGCGGCGGCCGGCCGGAAAACCACGGCGCGGCGGCCTATGTCGTCAGCAAGGACGCGATCCGGACATTCACCCGCTTCATGGCCGAAGAAGAGCGCGAGTGGAACGTCTGCATCGTCGCCTTCAGCCCAAAACAAGCGATCGCAACGGAAGATGCGCCCGCAGAAGCGCGCCAGCGCTTGCCTGGTCCAGAAAGTTTAGGCAACGGCTTCGTCCTCGCCGCGCAAGCCGGCATGGAGATGACGGGCAAAACTGTCGAGCATCGCGACGGGAAGCTGGTGGCGGTGGATTAGATTAGTTTTGATTTCACATTGTCCTGGTACTGCTACACAATGCGTTGGGAAAAAAATCTTCTCACCACGAAGGACACGAAGGGCTCGGATGATTAAAACTCCGAACTTCGTGCTCTTCGTGTCCTTCGTGGTGAAATGAATTTTTGCTTTTCGGTAACGGGCAAGGAGGTTCATCATGGAAGCTATCGCGCTGACAAATCATGATCTTGAAATCGAAGACCTCGAGTACATACGCCACGGCGACACACCCTACTTGCTTCGCCTTTTCAAACCCGCCGGCAACGGACCGTTTCCGCTGATCGTTGAACTCCACGGCGGTGCGTGGTGTCGAGGCGACCGCATGAACGATAGTTTACTTAACCAAGCGCTGGCGAAAAGCGGTGTGGTCGTCGCGGCGTTGGACTGGCGTATGCCGCCCGTGGCGCCATACCCCGCGGCGCTTGCGGACATCAATTTCGCGGTACGCTGGCTCAAGACCCGCGCCACGGATTTACGCAGCCGACCCGATCGAGTTGGAATCATGGGAAGCTCCAGCGGCGGGCATCAAGCCATGCTGGCGGCCATGCGGCCGCACGATTCGCGCTACTCCGCGTTGCCTCTCGCAGGCGCTGGTGCACAAGTTAACGCGAGCCTGCGTTGCGCCGTCCTGTGCTGGCCCGTCATCGACCCGCTGGGCCGCTATCAGTATGCCAAAGCGTTGAAGCAACGCGGCGGCTCGGACGCCGAGTTTGCCGACCGAGTGCTGCCGAGTCATGATCAGTTCTGGGGCAGCGAAGAAGCGATGGCGGAAGGCAGCCCCACGCGCGCGCTAGAATGCGGCGAAAAAGTCGAATTGCCGCCCGCACTCTATATCCAAGGCACGGCAGACATGGCGCATCCGAAACCCGACCGCGAGCGCTTCGTCGCAAGTTACCGCAAGGCCGGCGGCCACCTTGAACTGGAACTCTTCGAAGGCGAAGCCGAAGGCTT
>JAERMN010000162.1 GCA_016844625.1 Deltaproteobacteria bacterium | reverse complement strand
GAGCAAGGGGTGAGCTATTTCAAACACTTCGTTGGGCCAATGACGAGTCTTCCTGGTAGCAGTTTCATGGCGAAGCTTGCCTTCGTGCCGCTGCTGCTCATTTCAGTAATGTTCTTTTTCATCCTCGAGCTCTTTTCTCATGGCTTTCGGCCGGTTTCTCTTTCTTTGCGTCTGTTCGGCAACATGATGGGCGACCACGAAGTGATCGGCGCGTTTATTAGTTTAACCAAACTGGTGATACCCGTGGCTTTTTATGCGATGGGAACGCTGGTTAGCTTGATACAAGCTTTTGTCTTTACGTTGTTGAGTATGATCTATGTCGCTCTAGCGATCAGTCATGGTCATGACGAAGAACAGGGTCATGAAGCACAACCATCACATCGGGAACATCATTAAGCGATGGGCCGCCGTGGCGAGGATGAGGATAGAGGAGTGGCAGGCCCGAGACGCTGGAAAGGAGGGGGGGGATGAATAAGCTGTTTGCCTTTTTCGCTACGCTCTTTTTGAGTTTGATGGCGAGCGGGCTAGCCATGGCCGCCGAGGGCGTTGCCGCAGGCGGTGATGCGCAAGTCAAAGCTGCGGTTGCCATCGCCGCCGGTGTGGCCGTCGCGCTCGCTGCCTTCGGCGCCGCGTTGGGCCAGGGCCGTGTTGGCGCTGCCGCGATGGAAAGCATCGGACGCAATCCGAACGCCGCCGACAAGCTATTCTTGCCGCTGGTTTTAACACTAGCGTTGCTTGAAGCTTTGGCGCTGTATGGTTTCGTTATCGCGATTCTCTTGCAGGGCAAGATCTAACGACTGGGCCGCTCGATTCGAGAAAGGGTGGGGAGAATTCTCCTCACCCTTTTTTATTCGCTTGGTAATTGAACCGGGTACAAGTGGACCTGGGTATAGCGCAGCAGTTCTTCCAGAGTGTGGAGTTTATAGGGCTTTAAATAGAATATTTCTTTGATCCCACCTTTAGACAATGAATGCACGGCGTGTGGGTAATATAGATGGCGCCGTCTTTGATGGTCGAGCCGTTTTTCGCCGCTTGGGCGATCGCATTCATCTCAGCGTGGATGGTGCGAAAGCAATTCTGCTCGGTTTCGCCGTTGGGGGTTTTCGATTCGTAAACCAGGCAACCGACATCAGTGCAATGGGGCATGCCCGCCGGCGCGCCGTTGTAACCGGTGGCAAGGATGTTTTTGTCGCGCACGATCACTGCGCCGACTTTGGCGCGGGTGCATGTGGAGCGCTCGGCCACCTGCAAGGTGATCGTCATGAAGTATTGATCCCAACTCAGCCGTTCGCTCATAGTCATCCTTTGGCCAGCTAATATATAGTAGCAACCGCGACTTTATCGCCGACCTTGGCGCCGGTGCGCTGGCGCGCGCTACCTTTGTTTACTGCGATCTCGAGAAAACCCCAACTATTGAACAGACAAACGAATTCGCCGGCAACCACCGACGCGTAATTAACCGCCAAACTGCCAATTTCGGTCGGGCCGAGGACGATTCGGAGCCGATCTTTCGCTAACCCTGTCAAATCACGCTCGCGAATGTTTGTAAACAGGTTGCCAAAACTGTCGACGTAGACGATCTCGCCGCCGATCTGCTGTTCTTGCCGGATGACTTTCGGCACGACCAGCTCGACGAATGAATCGAGCTTTTCGCCAAACTCTTTGACGGGAACGCCGAGGGACAAATGCGCGGCCACCGGCGCGAAGATGTCGCGGCCGTGAAACGTCTTGCTAATCGACTGCAACTGGAACGTCGGGTTGGACAGATGAATGATTTGGCTGGGTTGTTTGCGTTCTAAAGCGACGCTCAACACGCCATTGTCCGGGCCGACAAAGTAACTGCCGTCGAACTCGATTAAGATCGGCCGGCGGCTGCTGCCCACGCCGGGGTCTACGACCGCAACGTGGATCGTGCCGGCGGGAAAATAACGGATGGAATGCTGCAATATCAGCCCCGCAGCCATAATATCTTGCGGCGGCACGCCGTGGCTTAGGTCGATCACCTGCGCTTGAGGGTTGATCGCGGCGATCGCCCCCTTCATCAGGCCAACGTAGGGATCCTGCTGGCCAAAGTCGGTGGTTAGGGTGATCTGCATGATTTTCTTTCCTTCGCACCGGCATTGTAACCAAAATAGCCCAGCGCGGCAAAGCCGGGTTTATGTAGCAGGAAGGCGAAAAGCTATAACGTTTGAGGTCGGGCAAATCCTGCTCTTATCCTGGGGTTTTCCATTCGCGTCTTTCACCCGTTACGGCACCAAAACTACGCGCTGTTCTGGTCAAGCGATTTGATCGCCTCGGTCGGTCAATTCGCCCGTGAGGTCGCGCTCTACTGGCTCGCCTACGAGATCACCGGCGCGGCGTTGGGTTTAGCTTTGACTTCGATGGCGTCGATGACGCTGGATGACGCTGACGGCAATAAGGTTTTTCATCTTATTGCCAGCGCCGAGAAGATCGGCGCGCTAGAGTTTTGCGAGTCACACAACGCTGCCAAGAAAACCGCCTTCAACCTCTGCCGCGCAAGTTTTCCGCAATCTCTACCGCGGCTTCGAGGTGCGCCGGATTGAGCGTGCCGATGGCCAAGGCATCGATAAACGGCTGGTTGAGCACGAACTCGATAGCAGGGCGCGCGCGTAGATGACCGCTGAAGAGCCCTTTGATCGCCACTACACCCAGGCCGTTGTCATGCACCGCGGCGAGAGCATCGGCCAGCGCAGTTTCCTTTTGACTGAAGGGCGCCATCACGATATCGCAGCTACGCGCCGCTTCGATGATTCCAGCATTGGTTTTCGCCGAGATGCCGACTGCGCGGGCTTTGCCGCTTTGCTTGAGACGAGCGAGCGCGCCGAGCGCGTCGGTTTGAGTCAATATCTCAACGTCTCGGCCGTCCGAGTGGAGCAATAGAATATCGATATGGTCTGTCCTAAGCCGGCGCAGGCTCGCCTCAACACTGGCGACGATGGCGGCGGCGGAAAAATCAAAAACTGAACGGCCGTTTACATACCGCTCGCCGGCCTTGGTGCAGAGCATGATCTCAGCGCGATGGTTTACAACGAGTGCGCCAAGCCGCTCTTCGCTGTCGCCGTAGGCGGGCGCCGTGTCGATGAGATTGACGCCAAGCTTTAAAGCGGATTCGAACAGCGCGGCAACTTCTTGCGCTGAGGGCAAAGCGAAACTTGCCGAATATTTAACATCCGTGTTCCTGCCGAGTTTGGTGGTGCCGAGGGCGATTGGAGCGACGGCAAAACCGGTGCGGCCTAATTGACGGCGAACCATTCGGCCTCCTCCCAGGGATTACGCGCCACGGTTGGGGTCGGCCATGGCGGGGTTTCATCGTATCCGCCCGGTGTCTTGAGATCGAGCTGAAGCATTTCGCAAACCTCGTCAGCCAAAACGGGTGCCATCGATAATTTAGTCGGCCAGGCAACCACCATCCCCGGTGCCACTTGATTGGCATGAACTCCGCTTGGCCGCCGGCTCGCCGCCGTACGCGCTTCCGCACGCACCGCGCGATAGATGGCGATATCGGCGCGCGCTAAATCGAGGCGCGGTAGCCAGCGGCGGATTTCTACTAACGCCGCCGCTCTGGCTGCGGCGAGGTTTTTTTCATTGGCAAGGCGCTCGGCGATTTCGCCGCCGATTTGCCAAATTCCCGGCACGGGCGTGGTGATGGTAAGGCCAGTCTTGCCGCCGACGATGCAGTGACCGAAGAGCGGTGGCAACTCGCCGCGCAGAAGCACCATGGCCAGCGGGCGGCTCTGCATTAGATCGGCGTTCATGCCGGCTTTGCCTAAGAGCTCGCCGTTTCCCGCACCGGCCGCCAACACCATGGCGCGCGGCTGAAGCAAAACATCGCCGACCCGGACTCCATCCGCGGCGAATTCAAGCGCCGCGCCGTCATAGAGAAAAATGAATTCTTTATGGCGCGCGGCCAAAGCCCTCAGGAACGAACCGGTAGCGATCACCGGCTCGGCCAGAGAGTAGACCGCCAAAGCGGAATCGCGGAGCGCCTCGGGCCACGCCGCTTTGGAAACTTTTACCGGACGAGTTGCTAGCAGACCAGCGTTGGCGACGAAGCTCATGAAAGCTAACGATTGAAGCCAAGCGATGACCGAACCACGCGGTAGCCAAAGATGACATTTGGTTGAAATTATCTCCGTGCCGGCGAGATCGGGTTCAATGGCGCCAACTAAACTCTGACGCCAGCGCTCGGGCATCGAGCTCGTGGCTCGCACAGCGTCAAAGTCGCGCACGCCGCGCAAGGCGTACTTGCCGCCGCCATGGATAATTCCCTGAGACTGAATCGTCTGGCCGTTACCGAGGGCTTTCGACTCCAAAAGTATCGCGTGGTAACCGGCGCGCCGTAAACGGTCCAGACACCAAAGTCCGGCGGCGCCGCCGCCGAGCACGAGGACATCTATGCGCATCTTGAAGTTGACTTACAGCGGCATGTGAGTTTGGCCATCCTACTCCCGTCGTTCGCTCAGGCAGGGAAGAGTTTTTGGTCAACCATTTCGCAGATCACATGATCGATGAGAATATGAGTTTCCTGGATCCGCGCCGTGTCACGGCTGGCCGCGACGCAAAGCAGATAGTCGACCTTGCCAACCATCTTGCCGCCGGTGCCGCCGGTGAGACCGACGGTGGCGATTTTCAATTTCTTGCAGGTTTCCACCGCGGCCAGCACGTTCGGTGAATTTCCGCTGGTGGAAATCGCCATGGCGACATCACCGGCTCTGCCCAACGCCTGCAATTGCTTAACAAAAACTTGCGCAAAGTCGTAGTCGTTGGCGATGGCGGTGAGCGCCGATGTATCCGTTGTCAGCGCCAACGCCGGCAAGGGCGGCCGCTCGATGCGAAAGCGGTTGGTGAATTCCGCGGCAATATGTTGCGCGTCGGCGGCGCTGCCGCCGTTGCCGAAGAGCAGGAGTTTGTTGCCGTTTCTAAATGCCGCGACGATCACGTCGATGACTTGGGTTAGCATTTCCAAATGGTCATGTAGAAAAGCTTGCTTGACCCGGATGCTTTCTTCGAAAGCTTTGACGATGGCGTCCTTCATGCGCTCTTCTCGTAATGCTTGGCCATCTGACTTTGGACACCACGCTTTGCCAGCGCTTCTTGGAACCACTGGCGCACGATCAGGTCTTCGTCGGCGTATTCGATCTGTGAGCCGCCCTTTTTGCGGTCGAGCGCGGGCTGATACTTTTTGCCGACGCCTTGAAATTTCTTGCTGCCAAAAGCGCGCAGCGCCAAGTAGCGCGCCGGTTTGTCGCCGGCGTTAAAATGTTGATGCCACCAGTTTTCCGGCGGCACCACCATGCTGCCTTCGTGCCAGGCGTATTTCTTGATCGGCGCGCCGTCGGGCCAGATCAGCGAATAACCTTCGCCGCCAAGAACGATCACATGCGCTCCCGCCCCGTGGCGGTGGGCTTTCTTGTAAGTACCAACCGGAAACTCCGAAATATGACAGGCCGTGGTGTTTTCCGACAGTTCGAATTTGATATTACTGCCGCCGGCGCCGCGCTCGTTGTATTCCATTAACTTGAAACCGCGCGCATCGGGAACGAAATTGGTCTCCCAAACATTGCCGGCGAACTTGAAGCCTTTGTAATCACTGGCGAAAAGCGTTCCTTCGCCGTTGAAATAGCCCTGGCGCGCGTCGAAGCGGTCGTTAAACACGAAATCGTTGTGAAAGATGAAATCGAGATTATGCAACAAATTGATCATCGTTGGCGCAGTGGTGACGGCCAGATAGCGCGCTGGCTCGCTGCCGCTGCCATTGTACAATTGATGCCAAGTATTTAGCGGCGGCGAGAAGAGCGACCCCGCGTGCCATTCAAAGGTTTGTTTTTGGTTTTCGTTATGCCACACCGAGGTCGCGCCTTGGCCGCTAATCACGTAGATCGTTTCCTCGAATAATTGGCGCTGCGGTTGCAAACTCTTGCCCGGCGGAATTTCACAGATGTAGCAATTGTTCACCTGCCCGGCGCCTTCCATTTGCAAGAACGCGCCTTTGCCGCCTTTGCGATCCCAAGGTTCCAAAGGGACTTTGCCAATGTCTTCGACAAAAAAGGTCTTGATGACCGGGATGCCTTCGCGCTCCACCCAGCGGTCATAGCTCGACTTGGCGCCTTCGGGAATCTCCTCGGACGACTGTATCTGCGGTTTCGCCATAAAGTCTCCTAAAGTATAGAGTAAAAATTTTTACCATAGCGTCACCGGAGAAGAAAGCGCGCTTTAGCGCCGGTAGAAAGCGCCAACCGTTTCGACAACGGCTTCCTGCTGCGCCACTGTTAATTCCGGATAGAGCGGCAACGCCAAAACCCGATTCGCCGCGGACTCGGCTTTGGGGAAGTCGCCTTGCTGGTAACCCAAATCGGCGAAGCACTTTTGCAAATGGAGCGGCAACGGGTAATAGGCTTCGCTCTGGATGCCGCTCTCGGCGAGAAATTGTTGCAATCCGTCACGGCGCTCGGCGCCAATGACATAATTATTGAATACATGTGACTTGTCGCTGGTCGCGGCTGGGATCGCGACAGCTTGAGCGCCGAGCAGACCGCTCTGGCGAAATAGCCGATGATAAACTTGCGCGCGCTCAATTCTCTGTTCGCACCAAGTGTCTAAATATCGTTGCTTCACTGAAAGCACGGCGGCTTGCAGCGAGTCGAGGCGCGAATTGATGCCGGTCACAGCGTGATGATACTTGGCGCTTTCACCGTGCATGCGCAGCATGCGCAGACGCGCCGCGAGTTCAGAGGAATTGGCGGAAACCAAACCGCCGTCGCCGAAGCCGCCTAAATTCTTGCTCGGAAAAAACGAGAAGCAGCCGAGATCGCCGATGGTGCCGGCGAATTTTTCATGGCCGTCCATCGCCATTCGCGCGCCGCAAGCTTGGGCGACGTCTTCGACGATGCGCAGTTGGAATTTTCGCGCCAGCGTGGATAATTCATTCATGGCGCAGCACTGGCCGAAAAGATGCACCGGCAAAAGCGCCTTGATGCGCAACCCGGTTCTTACGTCCGTGGTCGCGCCTTGGTGAATTTTTCCATGTTCGCTTAACAATCGCTCGACGCCCTTGGCGGCAAGCAGATAGTTCTCATCATCGATGTCGACGAGTAGCGGTGTCGCGCCCAAGCGCGTGATTGAGGAAACCGTCGAGAAAAAAGTGAACGGCGTGGTGATGACGGCATCGCCGGGACCGATATCGAGCGCCATCAGCGCGAGCAATAAAGCGTCGCTGCCGGAGGCGACGCCGACGGCGTGAGCGCAATTTAAATAATGCGCCATCTGCGCTTCGAATTGCGTGACGGCCGGACCGAGGATGAACTGCTGACTCTCCGCCACGTCATCGATGGCGCTACGCACCTCATCGCGAATCTTGGCGTACTGCGCGCGCAGGTCGACGATCGGAATTCTAAATAAACTCGGGCTAGACACTGGCTTTGATCGCCGATCGACCCTTTAGCGCGCTTTCAGCAACCTCGGAGAGAAGCTGATCCTGCTCGTGATCGAGGGCGAAGACGCGAAATTGGACGATCTTTGACGGTATGAATTCGAACAGCTCGGCCAAAGATTCCTTGGCGATCTCGCCGCTCGACGGGTCAAATATATGGATTTGCTTCTTGCCCATTGCGAAGGGATTCTCCGGGCGCGGGTCTTGGGTCGCCATGTCGACGCGAAAAACTAGATCGCGGGACGGAGCGGGCAATCGCGAACGAATGCGCTTTTCCCAATCGGTGTCCTGGATCAGATCCACGCCGAATCGAAGCTCGTTCAATGACAGCGTGCGGTCGTAGGCCATTTTCCACTTGACCTCGCGGTGCAGCACGGTTTCCCATTCTTTGCCCAGCGCTTCGCGCTCGCCCTTGCTACGCCCCCAGCGCGAAACTTCTTCGAGCAGCGACCAGTCGGTGAGGTAAAGATATTCC
>JAERMN010000161.1 GCA_016844625.1 Deltaproteobacteria bacterium | reverse complement strand
GATCATATGGCTTGCCCATGCGCGCTCGACAAAAAGAAAACCGATGCAGATTAACGCGGCGCCATTCAAAACCAACTGCATGGGCCATACCGCGTCGTTATACCGGACGAAGACTTCAAAGAACTGCTCCGAAGTGAATGGCACGCTCTTCATAGGTGGCCGCACCATAGCATAGCCGATATCGCGCGACGGACAACGCTTTCTAGAGATCTCTGGGCCTCTTAACGCGCGCGAATCAGCAGCACCGGCGCGTGCGAGTGCTGTAAGACTTTCTCAGCGACGCTGCCGAGTAGCCAGCGGCCGATGCCGGATCTGCCGTGGGTCGACATGGCGATCAGACTGTTCGCCGTTTTGGCCGCCAGATCGACGATTTCACTCGCGGCATCGCCTTCCATCGCTGTGCCAATGACATGATCCAAACCTTCGGCACGAAGGGTTTCGACTTTGCCATCAAGATAGCTCTCGGCCTCTTTGTGGATCGCCTCTCTAAACTGCGCCGGGCCCTGCGCGATCACGCCATCGGCGACTACATAAGCATCGCCTGGCAACGTGTAAAAGCGCAGCAGCTGCACCGCGGGTTTCAATTTTTTCGCTAATGCGACGGCATGAGGCAGGGCTTTTTCGGCAAGTCCCGATCCATCGAGCGGCACGAAAATCGTGTTGAACTTGATGGCCACCGCCGGATCGGCATTCTCCATCGGACGGATAAGCAGCAGAGGATTGTGCGCCGTTTGCACTACTTTGCTCGCCACGCTGCCGATCAGCCAACGGCGCATGCCGGACGTCCCATGGGTCGCCATGGCGATGAGACAACTTGGCTCAGCCTCGGCCCGGCGCACGATCACCTCAGCGGGCTTGCCGTCGGCTTCGATCGACTCGATCTGTTTGAACGCTGACAAATACTTGGCTGTCGCTTGTCGCAAATACTCCTTGCCCGAGCGCGGCGGCCACTCGAGAAGTTCAACGTCATGCACCCAGAGTAGCTCCACGGGGATGTTGTAGGCTGCAGCGAGCAGACGAACGTAGGGAAGAATCTGTTCGGCTAATGGCGATCCGTCCAATGGCACCAAGATTTTGCTATACATGACACCCGCCTTGGTTATGCCCGTCGATCTAACTCTGCGCCCGCACCACCAGCACCGGACCGCCGGCGTGGCGCAGCACCGTTTCGGTGACGCTGCCGAGCACCCAGCGCTTAACTCCGGAATAGCCGTGGCTGCACATGGCGATCAAACTATCCGGCGTGGCGCCGGCGAATTTGATGATCTCATCCGCGCTCAGACCTTCCCTGGCAATGTAAGAAACCTTCTCGATGCCCTTGCGCTTCAACTCGGCGGTTTTGCGTTCGAGATAGTCGATGGTTTCCTCGCACAGCCGAGCCAGGAACGCTTCGAGATTGACCGGGTCGTAAAACCCTTCGCCCGCAGTGTAAGCGCCGTACGGAATCACGTAGGCGCGAAACAAAATGACTTCGAGCTGAAGCTTTTTAGCCGACTCCTGCACCACCGGGAGAATGGTTTCAGCCAACTCCGAGCCATCCAATGGGACGATGACGGATCTCAGAACCGCTTCGCCGTCAACCCGCGCCGCCTCGGTTGCGCGCACCAATAGCAGCGGATTGGCCGCGCCGCGCAAAACTTTCTCCGCCACGCTGCCCAACAAAAAACGCTCAAGTCCGGAACGGCCGTGAGTCGCCATCATGATCAGCGTAGCTTTGTCAGCCGCCGCCGATTCTATGATAACCTCCGCGGCTCGCCCCCTAGCCAATGTAGAATTAACCGAAACAGCGGCAAAGGTTTTGCCAATCTTCGCCAGATACTCTTCACTTCTGCGGGTTTCGTCCTCAACCAGCCGATCTAGATATAGACCGTCAGCGGCCGAGACGCTACGCGCGATCTCCCGTTGATCGACGATCGCTAAGAGCTCGACAGGTATTCCCAGCCTTGCGCTGAGCGCGCGCGCATAAGGCAGAACATTCTCGGCCGTCGGCGATCCATCCAGCGGTATCAGTATCTTCTTATACATGCGCGCGATCCCCTGCCATCCGCATCGGTCACTTCGCCCGCACCACCAACACCGGATCGCCCGAGTGGCGCACTACGGTTTCCGTCACGCTGCCGAGCACCCAACGCTGCACGCCGGAACGGCCATGCGAACACATGGCGATCAAATTGTCCGGAGTCTTGCGCCCCATGTCGATGATCTCGTCGCCGGCGAACCCTTCTTTGGTCATCGCCGTGACTTTGGCGACACCGAGCTTCTTAACATCGGCCACCTTCTTGTCGAGATACTCCTTCGCTTCATCGCGCACGCCGGCGATTAGTTCGTCATAATTCACCGCGTAGTAACCATCGTCGCCCGCGTAGGCGTTGTACGGGATGTGGAAGCCGCGAAATAGTATAACTTCGAGATCCAGCGTCTTGGCGACCCCGGCCATCATCGGGATGACGCTCTCGGCGAGCTCGGAACCATCCAGCGGCACGATGACTGATTTAAGCACCGCTTCGCCCTCAGCCTTCGCTTCCTCCGTCGCGCGCACCAACAGCAACGGATTGGCCGCGCCGCGCAGAACTTTTTCTGCTACGCTGCCGAGTAAGAATCGATCTAACCCCGAACGGCCGTGGGTCGCCATGGCGATCAACATGGCGGTGTCCGCTTCGCCTTTGCCGATGATTGCATCTTCAGCGCGGTCCTTCTCGACCGTGCACGTCACTTTGGCATCGCGAAACGTCGTCGCGATGCCGCGTAAGTAGGTCGTGCTGGCGCGCAGGACGTCTTCGATCATGGTGTCGAGGTGGTGCGCCCTTTCCGCCGAGATATGCGTCGCTATCTCAGCGATATCGATGACGGCGAGCAGTTCGACGGGGATCTTTAACTTGCCGGCTAAGTAGCGAGCGTAGGGCAGAACCTTTTCTGCGGTCTTGGAACCATCCAACGGTATCAGCATCTTGGTAAACATTTTTTTCTCCTCATCGCCTCGTCGATCGTTTTCTTACGCTACGCTCGCACCCTTAGCGCTCCTACTCGACTTTCACCTTAATCGCTTTTGTTTTTGCTTCCTCGGTCTTCGGCACTCGCACTTCCAGTATGCCGTTTTTGAATGATGCTTTTACCTTGTCGGCATGCACGTCCTTGGGCAACTCCACTGAACGGAGGAAGGAGCCGTAGGAACGCTCGCACCTGTAGTAGTTCTCTTCCTTGACCTCATCTTCTTTTTTCTTTTCCCCTTTGATGGTGAGCGTGTGGTCGGTGAGGTTGACCTCAATGTTCTCTTTGTCGATTCCGGGGAGCTCCGCTTTCACCACGATATCGTCCTTCTCTTCGAAAACATCCACCGCCGGCGCGGCGATCTCCGTTCCTCCAGTGGGAAACCACCGTTCGGGCCACCAGGGCCGCATTCTCCGACCCATGAAGTCATCAAACATATGCTCCATGTCTCTCTCCCAGCGGGTGAGGTCCATGAAGGGCCGCCAAGGCGTTACAGCCTTGGTATCCTTCTCTTTTGCTTTGTCCGCCATCGTCAATCCCTCCTTTTAATATTATTTACGAACTCATTCCCATCGGATCAATCCGCAATCATTATGCCAGCGAATAGCCATGATTTTTCGTCGATAACCTGGCCGCTTTTCGCATCGTTGAAAAAATTTTCCGCCCTTTCTCGCAAAGCTGAGAGTAATCGCTGCCGCTGATAATAAAGGCTTTCCCTGTTGCGCGCCGTTCAATCGATCCACTGGCACTGCTCTTGCGGAATTCAATGAGCAGCAATGGGTGAACCAGAATGATCGATCGTCGCTCAGCGTGGCTGGCAGATAAGTCTTCGACGGAGAAACTTTTCAGAGTCACTGGTTAATTGGTCGAGCGCCGCTTCGGTGTTGAGTTGCAAGCGCGCTGCCAGGGGAATCTCGTCCAGCGGCTCACAAGCTTTTTTTTGCTCCAAGTACACTTCCCAACGGCCGTCGGAGACATCCAGTCCTTGGGCTTGGCGTTGCGCTAACCGTTCTTGCGTCGTGGGTTCGGAAGCCGAGCAGTGAATCAGCAGCAGCGGGATTTTATGCTTGTCGGCCAGACGGACGAACTTCTCCCGCTGTGCCCGCCGCGTGAAGGACGCGTCGAGGATCGCGCCCTTGCCCTCGGCGATCAGCTGCTCCGCCGTTCGCGCCATTTTTTTGTAGGTCTTTTCCGTCATTGTCGCGCTATAAATCCCCTCGCCGTAGGCCGCGAATTGCCGGCCCGATTGGCCGGCGATCGCTTTGCGTACGGCGTCCGAGTTGATCACCGCCGCACCGGTTCGCTCGCTCAATTGCCGCGCTAAAGTGGACTTGCCGCTGCCGGTTAAACCGCAAATCATGACGACAAAGGGTTGCAACGGCGCCCAACTCATCCTCGTCGCATAGCGTAGGTATTTGACCGCGATGGCAAAACCGTCCGGCCCGCGCAGGGCGTAAACCTTGCCGCGCACCAGCGCGCGCTGGCATTTCCAGAACGGCAACAATTGCATCAGCTCGCCGTCATCGAGCAATTCAGCGTAGCGTGTCAGGAAAGGCGCGACCAAGCCGCCTCCTCCACGCACTTCGACGTCCATCGCCAGAAAGGCGATTTCGGCGGCGAGATCGCAGCGGCGGAATAGCGGCTTGAACTCGATACAATCGAAGATCTGAATCCCTTCAGGCGCGAAACAAATATGCTCCGTGTGCAAATCGCCATGCACGTCACGAATCCAACCCTCAGCGGCGCGCCGCTGCAACAGCTCGGCGTGCTGCTCGATAAAGTCCGCGCCGAACTTTTCGACCGCTCGGAAGCTTTCGGCGTCGATCAGTTGGTCAATATAGGCTGCAAGGTCCGCCAAATTTTCTCGCCACTGCGTCTCGACGATCCCTGGATAGCGCTCGGGTTCGATCGCCGTCACCCGATCGGCGGTGTCGTGAAACTCGAAGACAAATTCCGCCAGCTCGCGCATCATCGCCGGCGTCACCTGACCGGTCTCGAGCAGAAACGGCAACATGCGTTTCTCCGGCAGACGGCGCATCACCAAAGTATATTCGGCCGGCTCCGCCCAGCCGCCGAGCCGCCAGCCGAGATCATCGAAGGTAATCGGCAAGACGCCGATGTAAACGGACGGCGCCAAGCGGCGGTTCAGGCGCAGTTCTTCCTGAAGAAAGTAGCGGCGTTTTTCCAAGGTCGAGTAATCGAGGAACGAGTAGCGCACCGGCTTCTTCACCTTGTAGACCAGCTCGCCGGCGAAAAAGAGATGCGAGATATGGGTTTCTTTGTGCGTCACTTCGGCCGGCGGTTTTGGATAAAACTCCGGCTCGAGCATCGCCGCCAGCAGTGAATCTTGCGCTTGTGAATTCATCGGATTGGCGTCCGCCGCTTCCGCGCTGAACATCAAGGAATCTCCCCTCGATGAAACCCGCAATTAAAGTGCCACGGCGAAAAGCCTGTAAAATTGGCCGGCGAATTCCCGGCCAGTGGAAAAACTCGGCCGCCGGTTTGCAGAAGATGGAATTTCGTTCGCGTGGAAACTCAAAGAGCGTGGAGCGGATTGAAACTAAGGGATCTCCAGCTCTTCGATCTTACGGTAGAGAGAAGATAGGCTGATGTCCAGGAGTTTGGCAGCTTCCTTGCGGTCCTGGTTGGTTTGCTCAAGCACGCGGGTGATATGTTGCTTCTCGAACTGACTGAGCGCGTCTCTGAGATTGAAAGTGAACGCCGCATGGCCCGCGCTGCTCGCCACCACCGCGGCGGGCAAGTCCTTGAGCGCGATGTGCTCGCCTTCGGCAAGGATCATCGTATGCTCGATGACGTTGTCGAGCTCGCGCACGTTGCCCTTCCACGGCAGCGCCATCAGGAGTTGCACGGCATCCGCGTCGATGCCGTGAAAATTACGCTTGAGCTCCGGGTTGTGGCGCTTGATAAAACAATCGATCAACAACGGAATATCCTCGGGACGATCCTTCAACGGCGGGATATGAATTTCCATGACGTTCAACCGGTAGAAAAGGTCCTCGCGGAAGCGGCCAGCCGCCACTTCCTGGGTCAAGTCCCGGTTGGTCGCGGCCAACACGCGCACGTCGATATGGCGCGGCGTGGTCGCGCCGATCGGCAGAATCTCTTTGGCCTCAAGGGCGCGCAGCAGTTTGACTTGCAGATGTTGCGGGATCTCGCCGATCTCGTCGAGAAAGATCGTGCCGCCTTTGGCCTTCTCGAATAATCCTTCCTGATTGGCGAAGGCGCCGGTGAACGATCCCTTCATATGGCCGAAAAGTAAACTCTCCAGCAACGTCTCGGGCAGCGCGCCGCAGTTGACCGGTAAAAACAGCTTATCTTTGCGGTCGCTTAGCGCGTGCAGCGCCAGCGCGATCAGCTCCTTGCCGGTGCCGCTGGCGCCGGTGATCAGCACGGTTGCCTGAGTATTGGCGACCTTTTTTACCAATTCGAGAACATCGCGGATCGCTTTGCTCTTGCCGATGATATTGTCGAGATGAAATTCCATGGAGGCCTTGGCAATCGATGCGTTCAGTGCGGATTGTCCCTTGCAGAGATAATTTCAGTAGCGCCGTTAAAGCCTTTCCGCCGCCACAAGCAGCTCGGGATTGGAACAGAAACGGCGCAGCGCGGCTTTTAGCTTCTGCCGTTGCGCGCTCGCCGGCACGCCAAGATTTTCCATGGTGGTGGCGATCTGCGGGCCGCCTAAATGAATCAACTTACTGTAAATCGCTTCGATCTCCGAGCCTTCGATCTCCAAGGCGATGCGGAACGCTTCTTCAATATTCAACGACGCCGTTCCCCGCGAGAGAAACGACTCGATCCTAGCGCGCAGCTCCCGTGCCTTGTCACTGCCGATGTTGGGATCGAGCCTCTCTTCTTCATAATGCTCGATGACCGCACGGCACGCCTGTAAGATGCACGCATGCTGCTCTTCTTCCTTGGCCATTTCCCACCAGAAGTCGCGCAGTTCCGGCTGGGCAAGAAAGAGATGCGAGAAGCGGAAGTA
>JAERMN010000160.1 GCA_016844625.1 Deltaproteobacteria bacterium | reverse complement strand
ACGATGGAGGCCGCGCCGGGCATGTTTTGCACCAGGATCGTCGGGTTGCCGGGAATATATTTGCCGTAATAGCGCGCCAAGACGCGCGCCCACAGATCGTAACCGCCGCCGGTGGTTGAGCCGACGACGATGCGGATCGTTTTGCCTTGATAGAAAGGCGTCTGGGCGTAGAGCGGAGCGTGAAATAGTAGGATGGATAGGACGGATCCGACCGATCCGATGGATAATTTCTGTGAAATGATGTGAGCCCTCATCCCTTCGTTACATGCCGATCAGCTTCTTTACCTTCTCGATGACGTCAGGCGTCGCGGTCATGACTTCTTTCGCCAAAGATTCGAGTTCTTCGCCGGTTGCCGGATCAATGTCGAGTCTTCGCCTTTCCGCCTCCGCCAAAAAAGCCGGGTCGCTGATCGTCTTGTTGAAGGCGTCACGAATCAGCTTGACTCGGTCGGCGGGAACGCCTGGAGGAAAGACGATGGGCCGGCCGAATTCATCGGCGGCCAGCACTACTTTGGTTAGTCGGCGGACGCTCTCAGCCGTCTTGTACTTGTCCATCAATTCATTGAACAGCGGCACGTCCTTGAGCCGCGCGTCACGCTTGCTGCCGGTCTGATAGAGCACGCGGACGAAATTTTTCTTGCGCCAGGTGATAAACGGCTCGCGGGCGAAGTAGGCGTTGATCGTAAAGGCCCGGCACTGAACTTCGCCGCGCTCGACGGCGATGTCGATATCCGAGCCGGCGACATAGCCTGAGACGACTTCGAACTTGGTGCCTATCGCGTCTTCCAAGAGTTTCGGCATGTAATAGGCGGACGATGTTACTCCCGTGGCACCGCACTTCGGCGGAGTCGTTGCGGTACGGACGTCTTCGATTGTTTTATACGGGGTATCGGCGCGCATATACATATGACTGTTGGAGCTCACCGTGCTGCCGATCCAGATGAACTTGGACCAGTCGAATTTAGCTTCGGGGCGTTTGGCGAGCTGCTCGAAGTAGAGCGCGGGATAAATCGCGCCGAGGGTTAGACCGTCCGGTTTGGCGATATTGTAAACCTGATTGGTGCCGATCAACCCCGCCGCGCCGGCCACGTTTTGAATGATGATGTTCGGGTTTCCCGGAATGTGCTTGGCCATGAATTCCGCGACGAGGCGCGGGTAAAGGTCATAGACGTCGCCCGGCTTGGCGGCCGCTATGATCGTGATCGTCTTGCCTTGATAAAAAGGCGTCTGCGCATGCAGGTTTAGCCGCGGGATGAATAGGACCGACAGGACCGATAGGATGAAGGCAATTCTACTCATGTTGGATTCTCCTTTGATCGTTCACCGTGGTACCGTTTATAAATTCTTGTAAATCCGAAATTCGAAGCACTAAATCCGAAACAAACCGAGGCCAAAATAAGTTCAAAATCAGAAAATCCAAAACAGCGAAATCGATTCGTTCCGTTTGGAGCATTGTCGTTGTTTTGTTTTCATCATTTTGAATTTGTTTCGAGCTTCGTGCTTCGAATTTCGTGCTTTCTCTTTTGGCATCTTTTACGTTCCCAATAATTTTTTCATTCGTTCAATAACTTCAGGCGGCTGCGCGACAATCTCTTTGCCGAGAGCCTCCAGTGCTTCGCCGGAAACGGGATCCAACTCTAATCTTTTCTTTTTGGCGTCGTCCAAAAGCTCCGGATCTTTCATCGCCTTCATGAAGGCCTCGCGAAGTATTTTCACCCGGTCAGCTGGAATGCCCGGAGTGGCTACGATAGGACGGCCAATCTCGTTAGCAGCCAAGATCACGGCCGCCAAGCGCCGCGCCGAATCGGCGGTTTTGTGTTGGTCCATGAGTTCGGGGAGAGTTGGAACCTCAGGTAACTTGGCATCTCTTCTCCCTCCAGTTTGAACGATGATGTGAACGAATCCTTTCTTACGCCAGGTATGGAAAGGCTCGCGGGCAAAAAAGGCGGCGATGGTGAAGGCGCGGCATTGCACCTCGCCTCGCTCCACCGCCAGGTCGACATCCGTGCCAGAGTTGTAACCGGTCACGATGGTGAATTTAGCCCCGATGGTCTCTTCTAACAACTTGGGCAGATAGTAGGCCGAGGAAGCGGTCCCTTCGGCGCCGCATTTGGGCGGCAGGTTGGCTTTGCGGATGTCTTCAATGGTTTTGTACGGCGTATCGCTGCGCATGTAGAGCAGATGGTGCGACACGGTGGTGTTGCCGATCCAGGTAAACTTTTGCCAATCGAATTTGACCTCTTTCCGTCCGACCAGCTGATCGAAGTAGAGCGCCGGTTGGATGGAGCCAATGGTGAGGCCGTCAGGCTTGGCCACCTCGTAGATGTAATTGGCCGCAACCATGGAGGCGACGCCCGGCATGTTTTGCACGATGATATTAGGAGTGCCTGGAATATATTTGGGGATGAACTGAGCGACCATCCGTGCGTAGAGATCATAGACGCTGCCCGCCGGCGTACCTGCCACCAGCCTGATGGTTTTGCCCTGGTAGAAGGAAGTTTGGGCCTGCACTGGAGCGCAAAAGAAGAATCGGACTGATACGACCGATAGAACGAATAGAACAGATAGCGGTTTCGCGAACATGGGCTTTCCTTTGAGCGTTTGTTGTTTGCGATGTTAACCGTCGCCGAGCAGTTTTTTCATGCGCGCGACCACGTCGGCCGGTGTTGCCATCACGTCTTTGGCGAGAGACTCCATCTCGTCGTACCAGGTGGGATCTATTTCCAGTTTGCGTCTTTCGGCTTCAGCTAAGAATGCCGGATCGGTCAGTGTCTGCTTGAAACTGTCGCGCAAGAGTTTCATCCGGTCCGCGGGAACTCCCGGCGCGGCAACGATCGGTCGGCCGAAATCGCCGGATGCCAATATGACTTTCGCTAGTTTTCGGCTCGCGTCGCTGGTTTTATAGCGATCCATGAGCTCGTAAATCGTCGGCGTGTCCTTGATGCGCGGGTCGCGTTTAAGGCCGGTTTGGATGATGACGTTGACGAAGTTCCGTTTCCGCCAGGAAATAAAGGGCTCACGGGCGTGGTACGCGGTAATCGTGAATGCCCGGCACTGCAACTCGCCGCGCTCGACCGCCAAGTCGATGTCTTGACCCGACTGGTAGCCGGAGACGATGTCGAACTTCGAGCCGAGCACTTCTTCCATTAGCTTCGGCATGTAGTATCCAGTTGACGCGATTCCAGTGGAGCCGCACTTGGGCGCGGTCTTGGCGTTGCGCACGTCTTCGACCGACTTGTAGGGTGTGTCGGCGCGCATGTACATCAGATGATTCGATGTCACGGTGCTGCCGATCCAGGGCATTTTGCTCCAGTCATATTTCACTTCGGTCTTTTTGAGCAGTTGATCGAAGTAGAGCGCCGGATAGATCGCGCCCAGGGTCAGCCCATCACCCTTGGTGATGTTGTAGACCTGATTGGTAGCGATCAGGGAAGCGGCGCCCGGCACGTTCTGAATGATAATATTGGGATTGCCGGGAATATGCTTCGTCCAGTATTCCGCCAACAACCGCGGATAGAGATCGTACACGTCGCCGGCCTTGGTGCCGACGACGATAGTAAGGGTCTTTCCCTGGTAGAAGGGGGCTTGAGCGAGTGCGGCTGAACCCCATCCAAGGCCTAACAATAAGACGAGAATCAGAATCATAACGTTTCTCCTTCCCGCCGAAAAATTTGCCGGAGCATAACCCTCAAGTCCGCTCGGATGCAACCTAGAGAGATGCGCCACGGGATTGTTCATTTTCCGCCCAACAATTTTTCCATACGCTGGACGACGTCTGGGGTTGCGGCCATGACTTCCTTGGCGAGCGATTCGAGCTCGCTGCCGGAAGCGGGGTCCATCTCCAAGCGCCGTTTTTCCGCGGTCGCCAAGAGCGCCGGATCATTCACCGACTTATCGAAAGCGTCGCGCAAAATCTTCAGCCGATCCGGGGGGACGCCGGGAGCGACAACGAGCGGACGGCCAAATTCACCGGCGGACAGCACCACTTTCACCAAGCTTCTGCCGGCGGCGTTGGTTTTGTATTTGTCCATGAGCTCATAAATCGTCGGTGCGTCCTTGAGCCGTGCATCGCGCTTGGCGCCGCTCTGCATCAGAGTGTTGACGAAGCCGCGCTTGCGCCAGGAGATAAAAGGCTCGCGGGCAAAATAAGCGGTGATGGTAAAGGCGCGGCAAACGACTTCGCCGCGCTCGACGGCGAGATCGACATCCTGGCCGGCCTGGTAGCCCAAGACTATGTCGAATTTCGTGCCGAGGGTTTCTTCCATAAGTTTTGGCAAGTAGTGACCGGTGGAGGTGATGCCGCTGGCACCGCATTTGGGCGCCGCGGATGCGTTGCGGATGTCGTCCATCGATTTGAAGGGCGCATCAGAACGCATGTACAAAAGATGATTCGAGGTGACCGGATTGCCCACCCAGCCGAATTTCGTCCAGTCGAATTTCACTTCCGGCTTTTTGGTGAGTTGCTCAAAGTAGAGCGCCGGGTAGATGGCGCCGAGCGTCAAACCGTCCGGTCTGGCGACGTTATAGACTTGATTGGCCGCGATCATCGACGCGGCTCCCGGCACGTTCTGGATGATGATGTTCGGGTTTCCCGGGATGTACTTCGGCATGAACTCAGCGAGCATGCGGGGGTATAAATCGTAGGCGTCGCCGGCCTTGGTGCCGACGACGATGGTAATAGTTTTGCCCTGATAAAAAGCTGTCTGCGCCTGGGCAAATTCGCCGAGCGATAAGATTAACAATAAAGCGAGGATTTTAGCCATCGATCGCGGTTCTCCTGTAACTCTTTTGGACTGAAAACTAACATCTATTTTCCTCTAATCAACTAGTTGCCAAGTATCTTCTTTACGCGAGCGACGACATCGGCCGGCTGTTGCATGGTTTTCGCCACCAGCTTCTCCAAATTTTCGCCGCTTTCGGGATCGACATCCATCCTTTGTTTCTGTGCTTCGGCGAGCAGCTCCGGATCTTTCATCGCCTGGTCGAAAGCATGGCGCAAGAGCTTCACATGCTCAGCGGCGCTGCCGGGGCCGGCGACGATGGGCCGGCCGAAGTCCTCGGCCGCTAGAATCACTTCAGCGACCCGCCGGCGCTCTTCGGGAACTTTTTCGCGGTCGAATATTTCGTAGAGCGTTGGCACGTCAGGCAAGCGTTGATCGCGCTTGCTGCCGGTAAAGAATAACACCCGGACGAAGTTCTTTTTCTGCCAGCTAAGAAACGGTTCGCGCCCAAAGAACGGCGAGGCGGTCATGCCGCGACAAGTGACCTCGCCTTTTTCCACCGCCAGGTCGATCTCCGCGCCGCCGGGATAACCTAGCACGGTGGTGATTTTCGTCGGCGGCAGCGTCTCTTCGAGCAGCCGCGCCAAGATGTAATCGCTGCTCACCGTGCCAGTGGAGCCGCATTTTGCCGGCTCCTTAGTGTTCCTTACGTCCTGGATCGTTTTGAAAGGGGAGTCGGAGCGGACATAAAAGATCATCGGTTCGCTTACCGGCGAGCCAATCCAAGCGAATTTGCGGACATCGTACTTGACTTCGGCCCTGCCAATCAGCTGGTCTAAATAAATCGCGTTGCTCGGCAAGCCGATGGTCAGGCCGTCGGGCTTGGCGACACTGTAAACATAATTGGCCGCGATCACCGAGCCGGCGCCGGGCATGTTCTGCACGACAAATGCCGGATGGCCAGGGATATACTTAGGCATATGCCGCGACAATAGCCGCGCCCAGCGGTCGTAAAAGCCGCCGGTGGTGAAGCCAACGATGACTTTGATCTGTTTGCCTTGATAGTAGGGGGTCTGTGCGTGAAGGCGAGAAGCACAGGCGCACAATAGACACAGCGCAAGGATTGCGGATCTCATAGATTCTCCCTTTTTTGAATTCGCAGTGCTGATAATCAGATACTCTTAGCATTCGCTATTTTCTATTCAAGAATTTTCTTGACGCGCTTGAGTACGGCGGGGGGTTGATTCATGACTCGTTTTGCCAACGCTTGCAACTGTTCGCCGGAGACCGGCTCCATGTCCATGCGCGCTTTTTTGGCCTCGGCTATGAGCTCCGGATTATTCATCGATTTGACGTAAGCCTCGCGCAGGATATTCACCCGGTCGGCCGGCGTGCCTGGGCCTACGAGCATGGGGCGGCCAAAATCACCGCCGCGCAGAATCACATCGGCGACACGGCGGCTCTCATCGGGGGTATTTTCTTTGTCAAAGATTTCGTAGATCGTCGGCACTTCGGCGATGCGCGAGTCGCGTTTCTCCGCGGTCTGGACGATATGACTATCGAATCCTTTTTTGTGCCAAGTGTCAAAAGGTTCCCGGCCAAAGTGCGGGGCGATGGTCATGCCGCGGCAAACAACTTCGCCCTTCTCGACCGCGATGTCGATTTCACTGCCGCCGGCGTATCCCATGACCGAGTTGGTTTTGACCCCGAGTGTGTCTTCGAGAACCTTGGCGATCAGGTAATCCGCGCCGGCCGTGCCGGTTGCGCCGCACTTGGGCGGCTCTGGTAGTTTTCTCATTTCTTGGACGGTCTTGAAGGGGGCGTCGGCGCGCGCGTAAAGAACGATGTCACTCTTCTCCGGCGAACCGATGTAGTGAGCCTTGGTGACATCGAAGCGGACTTCTTTCCGCCCCGCGAGCTGGTCGAGATAGACGCCGTAGTTTGGCATACCGAGGGTAAGTCCGTCGGCTTTGGCAACGCCGTAAATATGGTTCATCGCGATCATCGATCCCGCCCCCGGCATGTTCTGGACGATGAAGCTGGGATTTCCCGGAATATAAAGCGGCATATAGCGGGCGAGCAGCCTCGCCCAGCGATCGTAAAAGCCGCCCGGCGTCAGACCGACAATGATGCGGATGGTCTTACCTTTGTAGAAGGGGTCGCTTTGGGCATTTAGGTTTGCCCTGACGCACCAGAAAAGAGAAATCGCTCTCACGTATTTTTCCATTGCCATCTGGAACTCCTTTCCGGTCACACTATTCCGCGAGAACTCTTTTCACCCGCTCGACGACTTCGCGCGGCTGATTCATCAGCTCTTTCATCAACGCTTGGAGATCTTCGCCTGGGGTATGTTCCATGTCCATCTGGCCTTTTTTCGCTTCTTCGACTAGGCCAGGGTCGCGCATCGCCTTGGCATAAGCATCGCGCAGCATTTTAACGCGATCCGGCGGGTTGCCAGGGCCAGCCACCATGGGCCGGCCAAATTCTCCGCTTGCCATAATAATCCGCGCCACGCCGCGGATGACTTCGGGAGATTTGTATTGATCCATGAGCTCGAAGAGCGTCGGCGCATCGCCCATGCGCGGATCGCGCTTGGGTCCGCCTTGAAGAATATGGCGGTCGAAACCTTTCTTGTGCCAACTGTCGAACGGCTCGCGGCCAAAGTGCGGCGGGATGTCCATGCCGCGGCAAACGATCTCACCGCGCTCGACGGCGACGTCAATTTCACTGCCGCCTTGATAACCGGTCACGGTGTTGAGTTTCGCTTTGAACGCCTCGTCCATGATTTTGGCGAGCAAG
>JAERMN010000159.1 GCA_016844625.1 Deltaproteobacteria bacterium | reverse complement strand
CTGAGACCCGGATATTCGTGCACTTCGTCGATTTCATGCATGATATCTTCCGGGCCGATCTCGTGAGGGAAGTCGCTAGCGAAAAGGAAGTGGGAGTTACCTGACCGCTTAACCTGGTAGTCCAGACCTTCTTCGCCGCCTTCGCAGCCGATGAAAACATTTGGGTTCTTGATGTAGTCGCTTGGCTTTCGCTGCATCGCTGGACCTTTGTAGCGATCGCGCAAATTCAACTCGCCGAAGTAGTGGTGCGAGCGGTCCATGCGATCCATCCAGAACGTCGCCCACGCGGCGCCGCCTTCAAGAAAACCGATGCGCAGCTTGGGAAACTGATCGAAGACGCCGTGATAGACCATGCCGGAGAACGCGATGATCAAGGACAGCGGGTGGCCCATGCCGTGAATCGGCACGAAGTTTTCAAAAGTATCGAGCCCCATGCCGTGATGGCAGCCGCCGTGCACGGCGAGGGCACAGCCTAATTTCTCCGCTTCGGCGTAAATCGGCCAGTAAGTGCGGTGGCCGAGGTCGAAGGGTAAGCCGCGGGAGGGGAGCATGGCGCCGGGCATGCCGAGTTCATTAACAGCGCGGCGCAGCTCGTTGACCGCTTCGCTGGTATCCTGCATCGGTATCAGCGCCATACCTTTGAGTCGCGGGCTGCGTTTCATGTAGCGGTCGTGAATCCAGTTGTTGTAAGCGCGCGCGACGACGCAGGCCCAATCGGGATGAACGATATTACCCATCGCGAGCCCGACAGTTGGGTAGAGAAAGGCATATTCGAACTTCGCCACATCGAGAAATTCCAGCCACTGATCCGGCCCGACCCGCTTGCCGCCGCCGAAGGCGCGCTCGCTGCGCTTGAAGGTTGCGAGGTGAAGAAAGTCCAGGCTTGGAAATACATTGCCCAGCACATTTCGTATCGGTCCGATAATGCCGCCCTGAGTTCTACAGCTGCGATAGGGCTCTTCAAGATAGTCCATGAGTGTTTCGTCTTCGATCACATGGCCGTCGGCGTCGATAAGCATTTGTTCCATGATTGCCTCCAAAATAGATTGTCGTTAGTGCGATGTCCGCTGAAAGAGTGATTGACTCCGTCGTCCCGCGTGGATATCTTCTCGCTCGGTACGATCAAGCAATTCAGTATTCGTTTACGGAGGCAAAAAAATCAATGAAGCTTTCCGCCGAGTTGTTGGCCCTGCTCTTCATCGTCTTAGTGTCTTCGAGCTGTGCGGCGCTCAGTCGTTCCGGGGATCACACCCCCGAGCCGATCAATTGGCGCGAGTATGCCGATTGCTGAATCGGTGATTCGACTCTTACAGCTACCGCCAATAGCCCGGCGGGTGAAGCAGTTGTCCAGCTCGTCAAACGCTCTCAGCCTCATTTCATTCTAGTTTCCGCCAACTACGGCACCAGCACGCTTTTCAATTTCGCCACCATCTGAGCGTCGAGTTTGAAGAGGCCCGCGACGATGCCATCGATTACTTCGCCGCCCACCGGCGTGACGGCTAGGTTGGCTTTGTTCATTTCGGCGAGAAACTCCGGATCTTTCAGTGTGTCCAGGAAGCTTTTGCGCAGGGTTCGGACAACTTCTCTGTTCGTTGCCGGCGGCAAAAAGTAGAGATACTGCAAGATCGCCACGTCTTGAACCGCGTACTTAAGTATTTGTTTGGCTTCATCGGTTTTCGCGAAGTCGATCTTCCGCCACAAAAGTTTTATCCCTTCCCAGGCGGCGCAAAAGCCGGCCAGCTCGCCGCCATCGGCGGCCAAGCGAACGTCGGCGGCGCCTTTGTAACCGTCGATGACTCGGATGGGTAAGTTTGGCAGCGCTGCTTTCACAGTCCGTGCGATGTCAGACGGGCCGGTTCCCGGCCCGATACCGCCGAGTTTCACCGGCTCCTTGGCGGCAAACCATCTGTCCATGCTGGTGATACCACTCACTTTGGTCAAGGCGCACACCGGATGGAACTCGGTGGGCACACCGATGTATGCCAATTTCCGGCTATCGAACTCGATTCCTCTAGCGCCCAATATCTGCTGCAAAATGAAACTGCCTTGGTTGTTGCCGATGGTCAATCCGTCGGGCTTGGCGCGTTGGAACATGAAGTTGGCTTGAATGAAGCCGCCGGCGCCGGTCATATTCTCGACGACGATGGCAGGATTTCCCGGAACATGTTTACCGAAGTGGCGCGCTAGGACGCGAGTGTAGGCATCGAAGGTACCGCCCGGACTGAAGGCGACGATGAAGCGGATCGTCTTGCCTTTGTAATAGTCGTGCGTTGACGACGAAGCTGGGCTGGCGAAACCGAGAACGCTAGCCGAAAAGAGCCAGAGCGTGAATCCGATAAGCGCGACATTCATGAGTTCCTCCTGGAAGAAATTGCGGAATTGTCCTGCCGGAGTCGTTCGACGGATTCAGGACGATCGCGGAGAAGTTTGAAATCCACTACAAAACTCCGTTCATGGCGTTGAAAACACTGCTTCTCTTCCCGCCTCTATAAAGCCGTTGCGGCTGCCAAGTCAATGCGCGAGACTACAATCTGCCCTAAAGCCGAGGCGCTGAATTCGCTTGTCAGCCACTCTGAATATTTCGTAGTATCGACGGAACCGATTGGAGGAAAGTAAACATGGCTCTACGAATCAACGACTCTGAGTTCTACGCTATTGATGCACATTCTCACTTGGGCCGGCGCAAGACTCCGCTGGGACATGGAGTCGCGAGTTTTCTTGGCGACGATTTGGTGCACAATCTGGACGAGGCCGGTTTAGACTGTGCCGTGGCGTTTCCCCTCGGCGCTTCCTGCACCGATTACTCCGAAGCAAATCAGATCATGGCCGATGAAATGGCCAAGCATCCCAAACGCATCATCAGCTTTTGCCGAATCAATCCCAACTTCGGCCCGCAGGCGACGGCGAACTCGCTCGACCATTGTCTTGGCACGCTAAAACTACGAGGCATCAAGCTTCACCCGGAGATCGAGTTCTTCGACCCCAATGACGCCGAGCTGATGGAGCCGATTTACGACGCGGCGCGGCGCTATCACGTGCCGATCATTTTTCACACCGGCATGTCGAGCAAAGCGTCGCCGGGTGTGATCGCGGAACTGGCCGCGCAGCATAAAGATGTCCCGGTGATTCTCGGCCATATGGGTGTTTCCGAGTATGTAAAACTGGCGGTTGCCGTCGCACGGCAAAACGACAACATATTCTTGGAAACATCGGTGGTCGGTTGGATGCCACTCTTGCTCGAGGCATTTCGCGGCGTCGGCACGAGCAAAATCCTCTTCGGTTCCGATCACCCGTACAATCCGCTGGCCATGGAAGTCGAGAAAATTGCCAAGCATGTGACCAAGGCGGCCAAACTAACCGAGGACGATTTGAAGAAAGTGTTGGCCGGCAATTTGTTGTCTATCTTGAAACATGATGGGGCCACTTAGGATGGTCCCATCGCTTGGAAAATAAGGCGTCGAGTCCGTCCCAAACTGTGCGTCAAAACTAACCAAACATATATGAAATTTTTGGTTCATGAAAATGAGGTCGGCAATTCTGTGATTCGCGCAAAGGCGCCAAGGTTCGGAAAGTTCGAAGAACGAAACTCGAAATCCGAAACAAATTCAAATGACCAAAAAACACAATGTTCCAAACAACGCTGGTTCGGGGTCGAGGTTTTGGATTTTCCGGAATTGGGATTTATTTTGGCCCCGGTTTGTTTCGGTCCGCGGGGCCGCTTTCGTGCTTCGGATTTCGGATTTATTTCGCGAGCATGTTGGGCGGTAAATTTGTTGAACTCGTTTTGTTTAACATTTCAAAGCGCCTAACCTTGGCACTCCTTGATGCCGCTCTCTGGGATGGTTGAAATTCCTCGCTTTGAGACGAAGTGAAGTGCGTCATGCCGGCCCTTCGACGTGGCTCAGGATAAACTCCAGCCGGCATCCAGGTGACGGACAGCGCCCGTCATACCGTTGGAAAACGGTATGACGGTGACGATAACACCGCAATGACGGAAATAAGAGTCGACTTCTAGCCGACAAAATCAGAACCCCTCGGCTTGGAGCCGAGGGTCGTTCAGTGTTTTTCACCCGCTGATGTAGCGCACGAGCTGTTCGATGATGAACTGCTGGTCGGAGATGATCGATTTGACCAGATCGCCGATGGATACGACACCGACTAGTTTGCCTTCGGCCATGACCGGAAGATGCCGAATACGCTTTTCTGTCACTAAAGCCATGCATTCTTCGATCGATTGCTCATAGTGGATGTACACGACCGGGCTTGTCATGATTTCCTTGACCAACGTGGTGGGGGAGGCGCGGCCGTGGAGAAAGACTTTCCGGGCGTAATCACGCTCGGAAATGAGGCCGACGACTTGCGCGCCTTGGGTGACCACCAGGGCGCCGATTTCCTTTTCGGCCATGCGTTGGAGCGCGTCGAACACTGTGGCATCGGGCTCGACGCACCAAACATCGCTTCCTTTAACCTTGAGGATGTCTCGGACTGTCTTCATGGGAGACCTCCATTCGACGCAGTCGTGGATTGCAACGAGTTATACAACCAAATGAGCGCGCTGTGAAATGGTAACCTGCGATTTGGGATTTTCCATCGCGGCATTTTCGCCGGGCAACGCGGTACCGCTTGCCGTCCTTCTCCCGGCGCGTTGTCGCCGCGGCGGCCTTGGGCGATTTCGACTGTATAGTCGTCGGGGTCGAGGACAACGCCGATGCCGCATCTTTGCCAGCAATTTCGTGCCTACCTTGAAACATGATCCGTGACACCGGCCATCGAACATCGGGTCCCGCCAGAATGATGTAAGGAATTCCCATCGATAAAGACGGCACCGCGGACGGTAGCAGTATCCAGACGAACAGCATGCCTTTGGCCGGTATATCGGTCCGTTCAATCAGCCAGGCGAAACCGACGACGAACTGCGGCGCAAGATGTTCTGGGAAAACCCGGTGCGATTTTGCGGCGAGCCGTAGAAGCAAAGAGGTTTAGCCGCAAAAACCTAGCGCGGCACAGCCGCAACCAAAAAGGATTCGGAACCGGAAAATTAACCGCAAAGGGCGCAAAAAACGCAAAAAAGAACTCGGAATATCTCCCGCAAAGACGCAAAGGCCGCAAAGGCCGGAAAATAACGGTAAAAAGAATTCTTCAAGATAATTCATCTTTTCCCTCCGAACTTGGCGTCATTGCATTTTGGCGCCTTTGCGGGAGGAATATCCGGATCCGAGGACATTCAATTTCCGGAATATTTAAGCGCCACGCTAGGACAAACATGTTGGTGTTAGTTTGTGGATAGCAATGCAAAGGGCGCATAAAAGAATTCGCAGGCGTAGGGGCCATTGCCTGGTCCCGTTTACTCTTCTTCGCGATTAAGGCCAGAATGGCATCATCTTCTAACTGGAACGTCACCATAGGAACGGAGAACCATCATGGGAAAAACTGAAACGACACTGGCGCAATTCACTCTAAATTTTCCGACACAGGACATTCCGGCCGATGTCATGCATCTGGCCAAACGCTGCGTGATGAATTCTTGCGGCGTGGCGCTTTTCGCGACGCTCGATCCGGCGATTGATATTCTGCTCGACTTTTTGCGCGCCGAGGGCTGCGCCTCTCAAGCGACGGTGATCGGCAAAGGACTTCGCACCTCGCCTCAAAACGCCGCGTTGGCGAATGGCTTCTTGGGCCATTTTGAAGACTACGATGACACG
Organism: Deltaproteobacteria bacterium; assembly: GCA_016844625.1. Taxonomy (GTDB): domain Bacteria; phylum Desulfobacterota; class Binatia; order UBA9968; family UBA9968; genus DP-20. The sequence goes on along the minus strand of JAERMN010000159.1, from coordinate 3,006 downwards.
CACACGACCGTGATTCATCCGACGGCGCCGATCATGCCGGCAGCTTTAGCGGTGAGCGAACCGCGCGTCGTGAACGGCAAAGAGTTTCTCGCCGCGTTCGCAGTCGGCGTTGAGGTCGCCTGTCGCATCGGTTTGGTGATCTACAAGCATTTCCGGGAAGGCGCGGCGCATTGGCATATCACCAACACTTGCGGCGTGCTCGGCGCCGCCGCCGCCGCGGGTCGTTTGCTTAAACTCAGCGAACAACAAATGGTGTACGCCTTTGCCATCGCCGGCACCCAGGCTAGCGGCGTGCGCGAAGTGTTCGGCTCCATGTGCAAACCCTTCCATGCCGGCAAAGCGGCGCAAAACGGTCTAGTGGCGGCGCTGTTAGCGCAACGCGGTTTCACCGGCACTGACGGCATCTTCGAAGGCGAGCGCGGCTTGGTCGCCATCATGGCCAAAGGTCACGACATCAATGAAGCGACCGCAGACTTGGGCACGCGCTGGGAGCTGCGGCAAAACGGTCTTAAGCCTTATGCTTGCGGACAGGCGAACCATGGATTGCTCGACGCCGTGCTCGCGCTGCGAAAGAAAAAAGGCGTGTCGCTGGAAACCATCAAGCATATGCAAGGCAGCGTGCAACAGTTCGCGCCGGCGCTGGTCAGACGGCGCCATCCGCGCAGCGGACTCGAGTCAAAGTTTTGCTATTACCATTCGATGGCCGCGGCGATGATCGATGGCCAAGCGCTGCCGGCACAGTTTACCGACGCGCGCGCCGCCGATCCCACGGTCGCGGCGCTGCGCGACCGCATCAATTTCAGCGAAGATCCGTCGTTGTCGCGCCGCGCCGCCGCGGTCACTCTCGAATTGAATGACGGCACGACTTACACGGAAAAGATCGAGCACCCGACGGGCACGCCGGGCAACCCGATGAGCGACGCCATGGTGCAGGAGAAATTTAGCGGACTGGCGAGGGCCGTCATGGGCGCTGAAAAAGCGGCAAAGGCGCAGCGCGCGCTGTGGGATATAGACAAACTTTCAGACGTGCGCGAGCTCATGCCGGTATTGACGAGGTGAGCGGGACCGTATTGCAGTGGTCCATACAATTCCTTTACTGTTTGCGAAAATCTCAATCGTAAGGCAATTTGCTAACCATCATGAAATGTCCAAAGTGCGAAAGCGAAACTCTTGTCGGTTTAAAACTCGAAGAAGTGGCCGTCGATCGTTGTTCGTCCTGCGACGGCATTTGGTTCGATGCCCATGAACTAGGCCAACTGCTAGCCGAAGACGCGAAGCAGGTGGCGTCGCTGCGCCGCGGTGGCGTGCGCGAAGCGCTGGGCGGGAAAAAAGGCAATTGTCCACGCGACGCCGGTGAGTTGTTACGGGTTTACAGTGCGGTTGAGAAAACGGTGATTCTCGACGCCTGCCCAGAATGCCGCGGCATCTGGCTCGATGGCGGCGAGTTCGAGAAGTTGTTCGCGGCGCGGCGACCGTAAAGAGCTCCGAGTAGAGCGACAGGGAGAATGAAATGATCCTCGAAACATCCGCTTTTGCTAGGTCGCTCGTCAGAGCGTCGCTTCTTTCCTGGTTAATTATGTTGTCGCTTGCGGTGTCAACCACGATGGCGGCCCAAGCGACGCGCGAGTTGAAGGAAATCAAAGTCGCTTATCCGCCGTCGATGGCATCGGTGACTTTGATGACGGGCATTAAGCAGAGATTTTTCGACGAGCAGGGGCTGCGCCCGACGTTGCTGGTGATCACCAGCGATCTGGCTTTGAAGAGTCAGGTCGTCGGCGAGATCGATTATACGCTCTTCGGCGGCGGCTCCGGCATGCTCGCAGCCGCGCAGGGGCTGCCGATCAAAAACGTTCACCTGCCGCATAAGTTCGCCGATCTGACGTTGGTGGCGCGGCCCGAGTTCAAGACCGTCGCGCAGCTGCGCGGCAAGAAGATCGGGATCAGCAGCTTCTCCGGCGCGGTCTACTCCTCGACCCGCGCCATGTTGTCGGCGGGCGGCTTGGACCCGGACAAGGATGTCGTGATCATTGCGATGGGACGGGAGCACATCCGGCTCCAGGCTTTGTTCGCCGGCAGCGTCGACGCTACGCCGCTGCCCGTGCCGCTGCACGCCGTGGCGGAAGAGAAAGGCTACAGTCTACTCGCCGACATCGAGGGCAAGTTCGAGGTGCCGTTTAGCGGCATTACGGTCACCGATAAGAAATTAAAAGACAATCCCGACGAGGTCAAGCGCGTGATCCGAGCGATGGTCAAAGCGGGTTTGTTTTTCTTGAATCACCGCGCCGAGTCGGTAACGCTCTACATGGACTGGTTGAAACTTTCGAAAACAATCGCCGAGAAGGCTTATGCACGTTCGATAAAGACCGTCAGCCCGGACGGATTGGGCAAGGATAGCGCGATCAAGAATCAACTCGGGCTGATCAAACAGACCACCGGCAAAGACGTGAAGCAGGACGACGTGATCGATTTTACCCTGCTGAGACAAGTATTGGCAGAGCTGAAATGAAGACGAGAACCGATGATGAAAGGGAATGCGCCATGAAAAAAAACCTGCCGGTGCGCTGGACCGCGCTCATTGTGGGCTTGATCTGGGTGATCGCATTGCCGTGGAATTCCATGAGCGCGGAACAAGCGATTGCCGTGAAACCGGAAAAGAGCCGCTTGGAGGTCGGCACCGCCGGCTCGGGAACCACCAGCCTACCGTTGTTTGTCGCGCTGGAAGGAGGATATTTCGCCAAACGGGGTCTCAGTGTGTCGGTTAATCAACTCGGCGCCACAGTGGCGGTGCAAGGCATCATTTCAGGCACCGTGGATATTTACCAGGGCGGAACCGCTGCCATCGCCGCGAATCTGGCCGGCGCGGATATCCTTTACGTCGCCGCGGCCGTGGACCGAAACTCGCTCATCTTATTCGGCCAGAAAGGCATCGCCTCGTTCGAAAGCCTGCGCGGCAAATCGATCGCAACGACTTTCCCTGGCGCGTTTGGCGAAATCGCGGTGCGCATG
>JAERMN010000158.1 GCA_016844625.1 Deltaproteobacteria bacterium | reverse complement strand
GCAAAATTGAGGAAGTGCTCTCCGAATCTCGATTCTTCATTTTGCATTTTGCAATCTGCACTTTGCCTTGACTTAGTTCCGTTCGACGAACCGCCCAAAATTAGCAAGAATCCGCAGCCCAAGTTCTTGGCTCTTCTCCGGGTGAAACTGGCAAGCAAAAAGGCGATCCGTCGCGACGCTCGAAACGAACGGCTTGCCGTAATCAGTGGTCGTCGCAACCATCCCGTTGTCCTCTGGCACCACGTAGAACGAGTGGACAAAATAAACGTAATCGCCGGTCGATATGCCGTCTAAGAACGGCGAATCCTTGCGCTTGTCGATCCGGTTCCAGCCCATGTGCGGCACCTTGAGCGTCTCGCCGGCATGAAAGCCGACAACGCTGCCGGGAAAAAGGTCGAGCCCTTTCTGTTGGCCAAACTCTTCACTCTCGGAAAATAGCAGTTGAAAGCCCAGGCAAATTCCTAGGAATGGTTTCTGCCCGCGGACGATCTCGCGGATCGGCTCGATCAAATCGAATTTGGCAAGGTTCTCCATACACGCGCTGAAAGCGCCGACACCCGGCAGCACCACGCCGCGGGCGGAGTGAATTTGACCGACATCGCGTGTAACGAGAGCGTCGAAGCCAACGCGCTCCAGACCTTTTTGCACGCTGCGCAAATTGCCCATGCCATAGTCGATGATCGCGATCATGTTCCCAACGATTTGAACGGCTTGAACTGTTTGAACGTTTTGAACGAGTTTTTATAAGCTTCCTTTGGTCGACAGAACGCCTTCAACCCGCGGGTCAATTTGAGTAGCAAAATCCATCGCGCGGGCAAACGCTTTGAAACAAGCTTCGATGATGTGATGCGGATTCTCGCCGCGCGGCACGTCTATATGGAGATTCATGCCTAACTGATTGGCGAATGCGGCGTAGAACTCATGGGGCAAATCGGTGTCAAAATCGCCGACCCGCCCGGGACGAATCTTCACGTTGTATGACAAATAGGGCCGGCCGCTCAGATCGACGACGACTTTGGCCAAGGTCTCATCGAGCGGGCAGCTCGCTTCGCCAAAGCGGCGAATACCATGCTTGTCGCCGAGCGCGTCTTTGAACGCTTGTCCCAACGCCAAACCGACATCTTCCACCGTGTGATGATAATCGACTTCGAGATCGCCCTTGGCCTGAATATTGACGTTGAAAAATCCGTGGCGGCTGAACGCCTCGAGCATGTGGTTAAAAAACGGCATGCCGGTTTCGATCACCGCCTGGCCGCTGCCATCGATATCCAACGAGACTTTGATATCGGTCTCTTTGGTTTTGCGCTCGATTTTCGCTGTCCGTCGCATGATTATCTCCCCAAAAATCCTTAATCCGAAACTAAAAACTCTCCTTAAACCGCGCCTCCACCGCGCGCGCGTGATCGTCCAACCCTTCGAGCCGCGCCAAGTGAGTGATGCTCGGCGCCAACGCTTTGAGCGCGCGTTTCTCCGCCTGGATCATTGTGGTGCGCTTGAGAAAATCGTAGGTGCCGAGGGGCGAAAAAAAGCGCGCGCTGCCGCCGGTCGGCAACACATGATTCGGTCCGGCAAGATAATCGCCCAATGGCGGTGCCGAATAGGGGCCGAGAAACATCGCGCCGGCGTTATGAATCTGCCGCGCCAGCTTCTGCGGCTGGCGCACGATCAGCTCGATATGCTCCGGCGCGATCGCGTTAGCCAATTCGACCATCTCTTTGGGCCCGCGCACAACGATGATTGCGCCGTATTTTTTTAATGACTGGAGCGTGATCGCTTGTCGCTTGGTGCTTTTCAGCCGCGCTTCGACGGCCTGTTGAATGCTTCGCGCATTCGTCATCGAGGTCGTCACGCACAGCGCCGCAGCCAACTCGTCATGCTCCGCCTGCGACAGCATATCGGCAGCGACAAGCAGCGGATCGGCGGAGTCATCGGCGAGTAAAAGAATTTCGCTCGGGCCAGCGATCGAGTCGATACCCACGTCGCCGAACACCATCCGCTTAGCCGTGGCGACAAAGATATTGCCGGGACCGACGATTTTGTCGACTTTGGGAATCGTCCGGGTGCCGAAGGCGAGCGCCGCCACGGCCTGGGCGCCGCCGACGCGAAAAATGCGATCGACGCCGGCCACATGGGCGGCGACAAGAATGATCGCGCCGTCGCTGCCGATCGGCGAGGTCATGATAATCTCTTTGACGCCGGCGACTTTGGCCGGGATCACATTCATCAAGACAGTGGATGGATAACAAGCCTTGCCGCCTGGAACGTAAACGCCAACACGCTCTAGCGGCGTGATGCGCTGCCCAAGTACCATCCCGAGTGGATCGCGATATTGCCAGCTCTTTTGCAGCTGACGGCGGTGAAACGCAAAGATCCGCTTCGCGGCGAACCGAAGCGTGCGCAAATCCTTAGGCGAAACCTTGGCAACCGCTTGCTTGATCTCCGCTGGTTTAACTTCCATGGTAGCCGCGGTCAGGCGCACGCGGTCGAACAATTTGGTGTAACCCAAAAGCGCGCGATCACCGTGACGTTGCACGGCCGTGATAATCGCCTCGACGCGCTTTTCAACATCACCCGCGCGCGCGCCGCGCCGGCCGAGAATCTTCGCCAGCAGCGGCTTAAAGCCGGCGTCAGAAGTTTTGATCAATCGGATGGTCATGGCAGAGCCAGAAGTCAAATGTTCTTTCCTTGAACTTTACAACGATTGAAAGCTAATTCGCGCCCGGCACACGCACAATCTGCGCGCCGAGATAGGAGAGCTTTTTTTCAATCTGTTCATAGCCGCGATCTAAGTGATAAACCCGGGAAATTTCCGTCGTGCCATTAGCGACCAAGCCGGCCAGCACCAAGGCCACGCTGGCGCGCAGATCGCTCGCCATCACCGGCGCGCCCGAGAGATCGCCCACGCCGCGCACGATCGCCCGGCTGCCTTCGAGCTTGATTTGCGCCCCCATGCGATCGAGCTCCTGGGCGTGCATGAAGCGATTTTCAAATATCGTCTCAGTGATCACGCTCACGCCGTCAGCGACCGCCATCAGCACCATCATCTGCGCCTGCAAGTCCGTGGGAAATCCCGGATAGGGTAGCGTTTTCACGTCAACGCTCTTGATCTTACCATTCTGCCGCACGCGGATGCCATGTCCGTCAGCGGTGAAACTCACGCCCGCTTCTTTGAGCTTGATCATTAAAGCTTCAAGATGATCGGTGCGCGCGCCTTTGACTAACACGTCGCCGTGGGTAAGCGCGGCGGCGATCACGAAACTACCGGCCTCGATACGATCTGGAATGATTCGATGATTCACGCCGCCGAGCGAGTCAACGCCGTCGATCTGAATGATATCCGTGCCCGCGCCTTGTATGCGCGCGCCCATGGCGTTGAGCGCTTTGGCCAGATCGTCAATCTCCGGCTCCTTGGCGGCGTTCTCGATGAGCGTCGTGCCCTCGGCCAAGGTCGCCGCCATCATGATATTCTCCGTCGCGCCGACCGACGGCAGATCGAGATAAATTTTGGCGCCGCGCAACTTGGCCGCCGTCGCCTCGACGTAGCCATGAGTCTGTTCGATGGTCGCGCCCAGTGCTTCAAGACCTTTCAAATGCAAATCGACGGGGCGCGCGCCGATGGCGCAGCCGCCCGGCGTCGATACCCGCGCTTGTCCGAAACGCGCCACCAGCGGCCCGATCACCAGGAACGAAGCTCGCATGGTCTTGACCAAATCATAGGGTGCCTCAAAGTTTCTGATCTGGTCCGCTTGCAGCGTCAGTTCGTCGGCGCCGTCGAGCCAACGCTGATTGTCGCTCTTGTCGCCGAGGCCGGAGAGAAGTTTTATGGTCGTGCGAATATCGGCGAGATGGGGCACGCTCTGGTAAGTGCAAGGCTCAGGCGTCAAAAGCGATGAAATCAAAATCGGCAGTGCGGCGTTCTTCGAGCCGCTGACTACCACCTCGCCGCTTAGTCGCTTACCGCCTTGGATGATGATCCGGTCCACGCTCTTGGCTCCTCAAATCGAACCAACGGAATTCGTCGCGACCTTGGCACCGATCACTCGGTCGCAACCCGCGTAGTCATGAAATACTGCGACTTCGCGATAGAACCCAGCACGATTGAATACTGACGAAACTTCGCCGCCCATATCGGCGCCGATTTCCAGCGTAAGCGCGCCGTTAAGCGTCAGAAACTGCCAGGCTTGAGCGGCGATGCGGCGGTAAAAATCCAAGCCATCGGCGCCGCCGTCGAGCGCGCCGCGCGGTTCCCATCGACTAACTTCCGGCTCGAGAGTAGCAATCTGTGCGCGCCGAATGTAAGGCGGATTCGAAACGATCAAATCGAATGCAGCAATGTCGCCACCAAGCGCCGCGAACAAATCGCCGGGTAAAAATGTAATCCGCCCCGCCGCGCCATGGAGCATCGCATTGCCCTGCGCAACTTCCAAAGCCACCGTTGAAATGTCGGTGGCGATAATCTCCGCCGATGGCAATTCCGTCGCCAAACTCACCGCGATGGCGCCGCTGCCCGTGCCGATCTCGAGCACACGGAGCGGTTTGTCTGAGCCCAATTCGGCAGCCAGCGTAAGCGCAACTTCGATCAACCGCTCGGTCTCAGGCCGCGGGATTAAAACATCCCGTGTCACGTGAAAATCCAGCGACCAGAACTCTTGCTTGCCCGTGATGTAAGCAACCGGTTCCCGGCTCAAGCGACGCTGCCATAGCGCCGCAAATCGCTGAACCTGCTCGGCTGATAACGGCAAGTCGGCCGCAACGATCAGTTGCTCGTGCGTCATCGCCAAAACGTGGCCGAGCAAAACTTCGGCATCGAGCCGCGCTTGATCGATTCCGGCGGCAGCTAAGCCACGCACGCCTTGGCTGAGCAGATCGCGCACCCGCGAATAATTCGCCGAATACTCCAAGGTCGGGCCTTCCATCGTATGACTCTATCCGATAGTTCTCGCCGCTCGCGCTAAGGTTCAAGCGAGATGACTCTTTCAATGCCGAATTCTTTTTGCGTACTTCGCGCGGCTCAAGTTCCTTCGCATTCGCTCAGGACAAGCTTTGCGGCTAATCGTCTTATCTTCTTCCACTGCGGCGTCACCACGCTGGCCTACCATTACGTCTACTTCAACGCTTCAGCCTGATAGTGCGTGATCAGCGCCTCGACAACTTCGTCGATGACACCTTCCATGATTTTTTCTAGTTGGTAGATGGTCAGATTGATCCGGTGATCGGTCAAACGCCCCTGAGGAAAGTTATAGGTGCGAATGCGCTCGCTGCGGTCGCCGCTGCCGACCATCAATTTTCTCGTCGCGGCAATTTCTGATTGTTGCTCGTCCTGTTTCTTTTCCAGCAAGCGCGCGCGCAAAATCTTCATGCCCTTGGCGCGGTTTTTATGCTGCGACTTTTCATCCTGGCAGGAAATCACGATGCCGGTCGGAATATGCGTAATGCGCACCGCCGAGTCCGTCGTGTTGACGCTTTGTCCACCCGGGCCCGAAGAGCGAAAGACGTCAATGCGAATCTCCTTGGGATCGATGGCAACTTCCACCTCATCGGCTTCCGCCAACACCGCGACGGTCACCGCCGAGGTGTGGATTCGGCCTGAGCCCTCGGTCACCGGCACGCGCTGCACGCGGTGCACGCCGCCCTCGAACTTGAGCCGACTGTAGGCGCCTTGGCCTTCGATGCTGGCGATGATCTCTTTATAGCCGCCAAGGCCGGTGGGACTGGAGCTCATCATCTCGACGCGCCACCCGCGCGACTCGGCGTAGCGCGAGTACATGCGAAAAAGTTCCGCCGCGAACAAAGCCGCCTCGTCGCCGCCGGTGCCGGCGCGGATTTCGACGATGACGTTCTTGGCGTCGTTGGGATCCTTCGGCAAGATCAGAACTTTGAGCTTATTCTCCAGCTGCTCTTTGCGCTCGCGCAAAGATATTAGTTCTTCCTTGGCCAATTCGCGGATCGCTTCGTCGCTTTCTTCCAGGAGCTGGCGGTTATCGTGAATCTCCCGCTCGATTTTGCGCCACTCACGGTAGCGGGCGACGATCTCTTCCAGCTCGGAGCGTTCCTTGGCGAATTTGGAATACTCCCGTTGCTGGTGGAGCAATTGGGGATCGAGCATCATGCCCTCGAGCTCGACATAGCGTTTTTCGACTTCGGCTAATTTATCTAGCATGGCGTTATCGTGACTTTGACCTTGGCTTCGCTATCGAGAAACAATAAAAAAGGGCAAAAGGTATATAGATGCCCTTTGCCCTTATTTGTTCCCCGAATCCCTAGTAGGTCACATTCAGCCCCGATCCTCCGCTTAACTTAGTTCTTCGTTCTTCAGGCCGTATTTCTTTCTATACTTTTCAACCCGGCCGGCGGTGTCGAGGAATTTTTGCTTGCCGGTAAAGAAAGGGTGGCAATTGGAGCAAATTTCCACGTGGACATTACCCGCCGTGGAGCGCGTCTCGACCGCGTGGCCGCAGGCGCAAGTAATCGTTGCCGTCTTATATTCTGGATGAATTCCTGCCTTCATAGGTTCCTCTCGATAGGCGAATCTTATAACATACTGACCAAGCTGCTTCAATTGGGGTAACTGCGGACCCATCCGCGCCGTAAAAATCGCTGCGCTGCGCTGAATGGAAGAAATAGATTGCCAAAAAATCCCTAACCCAATAAAATAGGCATAACCAATAAGGATTAGAGCTAATTGGGCGAACCTTTTGGTGTCCAATTTTAATCGAGAAATCGGAGAGTTCGAGAAAATTATGAGCAGACCACAGCACGTCGAAGGATTATCCCCGGAGCGGATTCCGCCGCGGCCGTTTAACGCCGAGAATACCGGTCTCGACTTCGGCTTTCTTGCCGACATGGCGCTTAAAACGGTCTATGCCGACGCCAACTGCACGACGGAACGGGCAGCGGACAAGCTCAAGCTATCGATGCCAGTCACCGAAGAGCTGCTGCAGCATCTTTACCGGGAAAAATTCATCGAGATCCGTGGCCTGATCAGCTTCGGCAACAATCGTTATGGCTTGCTGGATCGTGGCTGGCAACGCGCTCA
>JAERMN010000636.1 GCA_016844625.1 Deltaproteobacteria bacterium | reverse complement strand
CCCAAGTGGTTAAGGGAGAGGTCTGCAAAACCTCGATGCAGCGGTTCGAATCCGCTCGCCGCCTCCAATTTTACTTTGAGGTCATTTAAAACCCCCAGCTATGATCTCAACGATATCCTTCGCAGCGACGAGCAGAATCTGTGTCGTAAGCCAGTTCGCCGCTGATATTTCAAGGAACCCATCCAGCGTGACAAGGAACGGCTTCGTCGATGGCGGGCTTGGAGCCAAATGAGGGCGCTGGTGGCGCGCAGGATCAACGCCGTTTTCTATGGAAACTCTCTCACGCGATGCCTGGTCTCTTCGACAATCACAATCGCGCCTCTTGTCAAAGCATCCGCGCATTCGGAAAGCACTTCGCTGAGGCGCTGAATTACAAAATCTATTCGAGTGTTGCGCAGACGAAAGAGAACGACTCCGGCCTTGCGTCCCTTACAAAGCGCTACGATCTCGCCAAAGTCGAGGTCAAATGTCACGACCACACTGGATTCAGCGATCGCCTTTTCGAAGATTTCACCATTGGGCAATCGCTGAAGTCCTTGGTCTCGCAATGGGTCGCCTCGTGCCCCTGCGAGTTTAGCCAGGTCGCGACACGCACATCCATGCACATGTCGGCGATAAATCGCATTAGCGGCGTACTCGACCGCTTGTTGAATGTCTTCCCTTTCCAAGTCGGGGTAGCCTGCTAGAATCTCCTCAAACGTCGCTCCGTGCGCGATTTGACCGACGATCACCGAGACGGGGATTCGCATCCCTCGTATGCACGCCCGGCCGCCCATGATTTGGGTATCAAAGGTGATTCGGTCAAACATCTTTCGTGTCCTCCCACTTTGACCTGAGCACCGCAAGAAGCAACCCATCGAGCGATACCCGTTTTTCTTTTACCTAGCATACTATGCCGGCTCGCCGTTCGCCAAGTGATGAACCGATGGTGCGAGAGAGTGATTGTAGACCTCAATTTTTGTTATCGAGCAGGATCAACGCCGTTCTCTTACGTTCTTACTGAAGCGCAATCGATCGGCTCTCGACTGCCAGATTTCGATGACCGGCTTACGCCGAGTTGTCTTTGATTTCGTTTGGCGTTCCGGTGCACCCGAAACCGAACGCCTCGGCGTTCGATAATGACCGACTCGCCGCGGTCCGCGGCGTCGAGAAGGAGAGAGAGAATCGCTCTTTCGCCGTAGCGGTCGTAAATCGCTTCATGGCCGATACTATACAATTTTCTGGCGCATTAGCGAAACATTCCTGTGGCGATGATGTGTGCAGTGTACTCCTAAACGTTCCGACTCTGCGTTCTCCGCGCCTCACCGGTGAGTCAGTCCGTTTTACATAATCCAAAATCAGCAGCGAACGGGCCGAGTGGAAATCGAATTCGCCAAGCAGGTTCTTCGTCGGATTTACGTTTTGGGCGGGAAAGTCAGGACGCTACGACTACAGCTTTAAGCAAGACTGTAGTGATTGTTAGGCCAGAACCCATTCCCGGACTCGCGCCCTTCGGCCCACATCCGCCCCTGTAACACGAAATCGAAACGTGAGGAAGAATTAAATAATTAAATGTCTGACACCTATCTCTTATCTGTATGACACCTATCTCTGATTCGAAGACCCTGACTGAAAAGAAATAAAACCCATCGATCTAAAAACAAATGTTCCAGGAATGTGCCAACTTCAGACGGACAAACCGTATCGCTCAGCCTGCGGGGAACCAATTCAATGCTACTCAGGGGAAATACGAGTCAACGACTCGTTGAATGCGTGGGGCTATTGTCCATCGCGGCCGAGCAAGCGATCAAGCTCGCCCGTAGCTTCCAACTGGCGTGCGTCGTCATAACCACCGATGGGCTGACCGTCGATGAAGATCTGCGGCACCGTCCAGCGTTGCGACAAGCGCTCCATTTCGGCTCGTTTAGCCGGATCGTCGGTCACGTCAATCTCTTCGAAGTTCACATTCTTGAAGCGTAAAAACGCTTTTGCCCCGGTGCAGTACGGACAATAGTTAGTCGTATAGATGACCACCTGGGCCATGTCTCGCTCTCCTCTTGATTCTCAATGCGCAATCATTTTAGCCGCTTTGCTTGAAAGCCACTAGCGATTTTGCAATTACTGTGACGTGAAATTAGTTGGCCTAACCGGCGGCATCGCGTCTGGGAAAACTACGGTCGCAAAAATTCTCGAGCGACTTGGCGCCGCGATCGTCGATGCCGACGTTCTATCCCGAGAAGTCGTCGAGCCCGGCCAAGCGGCCTGGCATGACATCGTTACCACCTTCGGACACGAGGTTTTGCAATCGGATCAAACTCTCGACCGGCAAAAGCTCCGCACCATCATCTTCAATAATCCCAACGCGCGAAAACAACTCGAAGCGATCATTCACCCGCGCGTGCGCGCCCTGGCGGCCGAGAGAATTCGCGAGCACACGGAAGCCGGCTACGCCGTGGTTGTTTATGTTGTCCCGCTGCTCTTCGAAGGCAATCTGCAAGATGGGCTACGCCCGGTGATTCTCGTCGCCTGTGATATCAACGTCCAACGTCAACGTTTAGTAGAGCGCGATCAACTCGATCGAACAGCGGCGCAAAAACATATCGAGGCGCAAATGAGTCTGGAAGAGAAACGGCGCTTGGCTGACTATGTGATCGAGAATAACGGCAGCCTAGAGGACCTCGAACGGCAAGTTCGTGATGTCTTGACAAAAATAAACGAAGCCACTTCGCGGCCGGGGTATTGACCCGGGCCTTGACCCATGGGGATGTTCAACCCCCCTTTGAAAACCCCATTTAACGGTTTCACGCTGAAATCAGCGTGGGCAACAACAAATTCAAACTACTTAACCCGCTCCAAGTACGAGCCGTCGGTCGGATCGACCCGCACCTTATCGCCGATCTGCACGAATGGCGGCACTTGCACGGTGACGCCGGTTTCTAATTTCGCCGGCTTATAAGAAGCGCTCGCCGTGGCGCCCTTCATCGACTTCTCGGTGTCGACGACTTGGAGATCGACGCTCGACGGCGGATTGATACCGACCGGTTTGCCGTCATGAAACTCAATGCCAACGATGGAATTGGGCAACAAGAAAGAAAGCAGGTCGCCGATATCGTCGGCGCTCAACGACATTTGTTCGTAGTTCTCGGTGTCCATGAAAGTATGCATGTCGCCTTCGGCGTAAAGGTACTGCATCTGCCGGTTGTCTAAAATTGCCTGGTCGACTCTGTCTTCCGAGCGAAACTTATATTCAGTGCCGATTCCAGTGCGCAAATTTTTCATCTTGGTCTGCATGAAGCCGCGCTTGTTGCCTGGCGTTAAGTGATGCACGGCCGTGACTCGAAACAGGTCGCCGCCGTGAATGATGATCATCCCCGGTCTAAGTTGAGTCGCCTGAACCATTTAGCCCATACCTTCCTAATTAACGGTTTCAAATTGTTAGCAGTTTCTCGGCGCCGCTTCAATGCGGGTGGT
>JAERMN010000157.1 GCA_016844625.1 Deltaproteobacteria bacterium | reverse complement strand
CTCTAATTTTGCAGCAGCTGGCGCAACACATACTCCAAGATGCCGCCGTGGCGATAATAGTCCAGCTCCGCCGGCGTATCGATGCGGCAGATCACTTTGAACTCCGTGATTTTGCCGTCGTCCGCCGCAGCTTTGACTGTCAACTCCTGGCGCAGTTTCAAATCCGCGCCGATGCCGAGCACATCGAACTTTTCAAATCCGGTGAGCCCGTGCGTGGTTAAATTTTCTCCCGGCTTGAACACCAACGGCACGATACCCATGCCGATCAGGTTGCTGCGATGAATGCGCTCGTAACTTTCGGCAATAGCCGCGCGAATGCCGAGCAAGCGCGGCCCCTTGGCCGCCCAGTCGCGCGATGAACCGGAGCCATATTCTTTGCCGGCGATAACGATCAGCGGCGTGCCTTCCTTTTGGTACTGCATCGCCGCGTCGTAGATCGACATCGGCTTCTTGTCCGGCAGATGCACGGTCACGCCACCTTCGGTGCCAGGCGCCAACATGTTTTTCAGTCGAATGTTGGCGAAGGTACCACGCATCATTACTTCATGATTGCCGCGCCGCGCGCCGTACTGGTTGTAATCCTTAGGCAGCACATCGTGGTTGGTAAGATGGCGCGCCGCCGGGCCGTTCTTTTCGATCGAACCCGCCGGCGAAATATGATCGGTGGTCACCGAGTCGCCGAGTAGCGCCAACGTACGCGCGCCGGTGATCGGTTTGATCGCGGCGGGAGTTCTGCCCATGCCGTCGAAATACGGCGCTTCACGCACATAGGTCGACTGCATGTCCCATTTAAATAGTTCGCCCTGCGGCACCGGCATCCCCTTCCAGCGCGCGTCGCCTTCGGTGGCCTGGCTGTATTCCTTCTTGAACATTTCTTGGCGCACCGACTTGTTCAACACTTCTCGGACTTCCTCGGGCGTGGGCCAGATGTCTTTCAAGTAAACTGGTGCGCCGGAGGAATCGTTGCCCAACGGGTCATGGTATAAATCCACGTCCATGCTGCCGGCCAGCGCATAGGCCACCACCAGCGGCGGCGAGGCAAGATAGTTGGCGCGCACGTTGGCGTGAATCCGTCCTTCGAAGTTGCGATTGCCGGAGAGTACAGCGGCCGCGACCAGATCGCCTTCTTGGATGCCGTTCGCCACCGGCTCGGGCAACGGCCCGCTGTTGCCGATGCAAGTGGTGCAGCCGTAGCCGACGATATTAAAACCGATTTTTTCCAAATGGGTTAGTAAGCCGCTGTCTTTTAGATACTCCGTGACCACGCGCGAACCGGGCGCCAAGCTGGTCTTCACCCAAGGTTTGCGCGTGAGCCCCTTCTCGCCGGCTTTCTTGGCTAGCAATCCGGCGCCGATCATCACCGACGGATTGGAAGTGTTGGTGCAGCTGGTGATCGCCGAAATCACCACCGAGCCATGCTTGAGATCGAACTTGTCGCCGTTCATCTGCACAGCGACTTTCTTATTGGCGTCTTTTGATTTCATCAGCGAGGGCAAGGCTTCGGCAAAGGCTTTCTTGCTGTCGGTTAACGCGATGCGGTCCTGTGGCCGGCGCGGCCCCGAAATGCTCGGCACCACGCTGGCGAGATCCAATTCCAAGGTATCGGTGAACATCGGATCGGGCGACTGATCGGTGCGGAACATGCCCTGCTCCTTGGCGTAGGTCTCGACCAGCTTGATCAAGTGCGGATCGCGTGCGGTGAGGGTCAAATAGCGAAGCGTCTCATCGTCGATGGGGAAATATCCAACGGTGGCGCCGTATTCCGGTCCCATGTTGCCGATGGTAGCGCGGTCGGCGAGGCTTAAGCTGGAAAGTCCCGAGCCATAGAACTCGACGAATTTTTCCACTACGCCTTTTTTGCGCAGCATCTGCACGACCGTGAGAACTAAATCCGTCGCGGTGGCGCCGGCCGGCAATTTGCCGTGGAGCTTAAAGCCGATCACCTCCGGGATGAGCATGATGATCGGCTGGCCGAGCAGCGCCGCCTCCGCTTCGATGCCGCCAACGCCCCAACCGACGACGCCCAAGCCGTTGATCATCGGAGTATGTGAATCGGTGCCGACCACCGTGTCGGGATACGCGAAATGCGCGCCGTCTTTCTTGGCGCGAAAAACCACCGGCGCCAGATATTCGAGATTGACCTGATGGCAGATGCCGACGTCGGGTGGAATCAAGCGAAAATTGTCGAAAGCCATCTGGCCCCAGCGCAAGAACGCGTAACGCTCGACGTTGCGCTCGAATTCGATTTCAGAATTTTTCTGAAACGCGTCGCTCGAACCGAAGAAGTCGACTTGTACCGAGTGATCGATGACGAGATCCACCGGCGCCAGCGGATTGATCTTCTTGGGATCGCCGCCAAGCCGCTTCATCGCCTCGCGCATGGCCGCCAGATCGACGATCGCGGGAACACCCGTCAAGTCCTGCATCAACACCCGCGCCGGCATGAAGGCGATTTCTTTTTCTTGCTTCCCGGTGGGGTTCCAATTGGCCAGAGCCTCGATGTCGGCCTTATTAACGTGATGGTTATCTTCCTGCCTGAGCAAGTTCTCCAGCAAGACTTTCAGTGACACCGGCAAGCGCGGGATATTCTTGAATCCTGCTTTCTCCAACAGGTCGAGGCGAAAGATATCGTAGCTTTCGCTGCCAACGGTCAAGACCTTGCGCGTGCCGAAACTATCCACATACTTCTGTGCCATGAACGCTCCTTAGAATAGATGATTCGTAGCCCCTATTTTGTAGCGAGCGTAACGGGATAAAGCAACAGGGAGCGCTGGTCGAACCAAAGAACTCGGCCGTAAACACTGGCAAAACTTTTCTTGACCGAAACCATCACCTTCTATTACTTTGCTGGCAATAAAGCACTTTCAATAGAAAACATCGGCCAGGCGACGAACCGTGTCAAGCAACGGCAATCGCCGCACGGCTTGATCGACGAAGAAGATTCGACTAGGTTCGGCGCGAATCGTATTTTTCCGGCAAATGAACTACCTCGCAGCTTGCTGCGGGGGTATCAGAAGGACGCGATGCGAATTTTCCCAAAGGCGTCACCCGCGAATGTTTTTATCGTGGTTCGACTGTGCTCACCATCGTTCGACCCAGAGGCTCTCGACGGGCGACCCTGAGCCACGGCGAATGGGTCGGGGAGCCAGTTCCGGACTGTGGTGAGCCCAGTCGAACCACCGCTTAAAGCATGTGGTAACGACGGACTTCGGAAAGGAAATTAATGTAACGCAGCAAGCTGCGGCGAATCGACCCCCAGAGATTGAATTCGATCATGGCGCAGCAAGTCACACCCTGGCAGGTTCTCAAGCAGCGCGACTTCGGTCTGTTCTGGGCGAGCCTGCTCTTCTCCGCCGTCGGCAGCCAAATCTCCACGGTGGCGATCGCCTGGCAAGTCTACGAGATTACTAACTCGCCGTTTCAGCTAGGACTGACGGGTCTGTTTCGCGCTTTGCCGATCATGTTGCTATCGATTCCGGGGGGCGTGCTCGCCGATCGCATGGATCGACGATGGCTGTTGATCATCACCCAAAGTCTTGCCGCGCTCTTAGCGCTGGCGCTGGCGCTACTGAGTTTTTTTGGCCAGGTTGAGGTCTGGCACATTTATGCCGTGACATTTCTGTCCGGTGCCGTGAGCATATTCGATGCGCCGGCGCGCACGGCGCTAATTCCAACACTCGTGCGCGCCGAGCAACTGGCCACAGCCTACGCGCTCAACATCACCTGGCGCCAGATCGCCACTCTGTCCGGGCCATTCATCGGCGGCGTCGTCATTGCCACCGTCGGCATCAGCACTGCTTATTTTCTCGACGCGCTGAGCTTTTTGAGCGTCATCATCTGCCTCGCTCTCATGCGCGCCCGGCCGGCCCCTGCGTCCAGCGAAAAGAAAGAATCGCCGCTCAAAAGCCTGCGCGGCGGCTTTGAATTCATTCGCGACAACTCGGCGATCTTGGGCTTGATGGGCATGGACACCTGCGTGCAATTTTTCGGCGCTTACCGTTCGATGATGCCGGTCTTCGCCCGCGATATCTTAGGCACGGGACCCACCGGCCTCGGCGCGCTGCTCGGCGTGCCCGCCTTTGGCGCTCTCGCCGGCTCGGCAATCGTTATGGCGGCGGGAAATCCAAAACAAAAAGGCAAACTGATTATCGGCGTCACGTTAATCTACACGGCGGGACTCGTTTGCTTCGCGCTATCGCGCTCGCTTGCGCTTTCCCTGGCCATCGTTTTTTTGCTCGGCCTGGTCGATGCCGTTGGCGAGACCCTGCGCGACACGCTGGTCCAGCTGATCACGCCGGATCACTTGCGCGGACGAGTGAAAAGTTTCGATCAAGTCTTCATGTCCGCCGGCACCTACTTGGGCCACGCGCAAATCGGCGCGGCGGCGACATTTATCGGCGTCTCCGGCGCCTTGGTCATGGGTGGTTGTCTCGGCTCCGCCGGCGTGCTGCTGGTCGCGAAATACGCCCGCGGTTTGCGCCACATCAGCGCTTAAAGCATTCTCGTCTGGTCCTATGTCGGTTCGCGCCATTTGAATCTGCGAACGAACATGGGCTATGGTCGCTGCGTCAGGAAAAGGAGGACACCATGCCCAGCGCACAAGTTCGTGGCGTTAACATCAATTACAAGATTCTCGGCAACAGCGGCCCGTGGGTCGCGCTCTCGCCCGGCGGCCGGCGCGACATTACCGGTATCGAACTGCTCGCCGGCAAAGTCGCTGAGAAAGGTTGCCGCGTCGTCATCTTCGACCGGCGCAACACCGGCGCCTCCGATGTCGTCATCGACGGCAATGATTCGGAATATGAGATCTGGGCCGACGACATCTACGAGTTGCTCAACCAACTCGGCGCCCTGCCCGCCATCGTCGGCGGCAGCTCGTCCGGTTGCCGCACCGCCCTGCTGTTCGCACTGCGCCATCCTGAAAGCGCGCGCGCCCTCTTACTCTGGCGCGTCACCGGCGGCCGCTTTGCTTGTGAGCGGTTGGCCGAAGAATACTACGGCCAGTTCATCACGGCGGCCAGGGCCGGCGGTATGGCCGCGGTTTGCAACATGGAACATTGGCGGGAAAGAATCGCAGCGCGCCCGGAAAATCGTAACGCGCTGATGACAATGGACCCGGCGCGCTTCATCGCGGTCATGTCGCGCTGGCGCGAATACTTTCTCAAAGGCGCCGACCTGCCGGTCATCGGCGCGACCGAAGCCGATTTACGCTCGATAAAGGTTCCAGCGTGCATCGTCCCAGGAAACGATCTCACCCACGGACGTCAAACCGGCGAAACCCTCGGCCACCTGCTGCAAACCAGCGAAGTCCATGTGCTGTTTCCCAAACACTACGACGAGCCGCTGAGCCCACGCGAAGAATGGGACGAGAAAGCCGGCGAAATGGCCTCGCTGTTCAGCGACTTCCTCAAGCGCTCGAATATCACGTGAGCAGACGTTTTCGCTGTCCATAAGTTTTCACCACGACGGACCTGGCGCGGCAGAGCCGCAACCAAATGTGAAAGAGTTTTTCACCACGAAGGACACGAAGCGCACGAAGTTCGGAGTATTAATAATCCGAACCCTTCGTACTACTATCCGTGATAATTTGCGCGGCTTGCGCAAATTGTCCGGCAGCCGAAACCCCTCGGATTCGGATATTCCTCGCGCCAAGGTCGCAAAGTTGGGAATTTTTTTATTCTGTTCCTTTGCGCCCGTTGCGCCCTTTGCGTGCTTTGCGCGAGATATTCCGAATTTCAGTTGCGGCTTCGCCGCGCTGGGTCCTTCGTGGTGATTAACAACCTGCCATAACGGCGCGCAACCTCAAAAAATTACCGAGTTAGTCACCAGCAAGCAATCTCAGGAGACAAAAAATGATTGAACCTTTAGACGCACTCAAAGACAAAATGGTGATGGTAGCGAAAATATTGCAGCACCAAGGCGTGATCGATGGCTATGGCCATATCACGGCGCGCTTGTCGAATAATCGAATTCTCAGCACACCGCATATGCCGCCGGGCAAGGTCGCGGTGCGCGATCTGATCATCCTCGACGCCGACGGCAAAAAGCTCGAAGGCTTCGGCGAGCCCAACGGCGAGACCGCCATGCACACGTCAATCTACAAAGCGCGCCCTGACGTGCAGTGCATCCTGCACTACCACGCCGACGAATTGGTCGCGGTTGCCGCCACCGGCCAAGAGATCAAGGTTATCTCAAACTGCGGCGTGCAATTTCATCGCGGCACGCCGATCTACGACTCGCCGGTATTGATCCGCAATGAACAACTGGGCGACAAGGTGGCCCAAACCCTCGGCGATAAGGTTGCCGTGTTGCTGCGTGGCCACGGCGGCACGGTCGTAGCGACGAACCTCGACCAGCTACTCCGCCTCGGCCTAGATCTGGTGCGCAGCGCCAAGCTCCAGATCATGGCCGCGCCCCTGGGCCCGGTGAAAGTACATTCAAAAGAAGAATGCGAAGCGATGACACGAATCGAAACTCGGCCCGACGTTCATCGCCGCTTTATCGATTACTACGTATCTGAGGTCGTCGACTGAAATCGCGATCTAGGAACGAGGATACCAGTATATTCGCGCTCTGTGAACGCTTTCACTTCCTCTCGGATACATCGGCTAGAGCGATAATTACATTGTGTAAATACAACCCATGCGCTATAGTTGGGATGAAAAGAAAAACCGAATCAACCTAAGACGACATGGGGTTGCATTTGAAGATGCGGCGCGGATTTTCGAAAGAATCACACTTGAAAAGGTCGATGATCGCTTTGATTACGGCGAAGTTCGGGTGTACGCAATCGGCGTAGTCAACGGACTAGAAATAACGCTCATCTACACTGACAGGAACGACGATGAAAGACGGATTATCTCGGCATGGCGCGCGGAACCGCACGAACGGCGGGCGTACTGGAAAGCCCTCAACGGGGCAAGTATACGTAAAGGCATTGAGTCGGATGCTGAAGCGCGCGCGACTGACGCTGAATTCTGGAAGGACGCGAAGGTTATCTGGCCGCGCAGCAAAACGCTGGTAACCATGCGACTCGATGCCGATCTTTTGGAATGGTTCCGGCGTGAACGCGGTTATCAGACCCATATTAACGCGATCCTGCGGGCTTACATGAAAGCGCATGCACCTGGCACCCCGCAATCTCCGCAATCGTAGATGTGACCCTGCCACATGGGATCGCGCTCTTTCCATTGTGCGAAAGAGTCTGGGCAATGCTACCACTGCGGGTAATTCGCTATAGATTCACATCAGATGAGCCAAAACGAGGCTTAAACCGTGTCTACAGAGACCACTTCCTACGCGCACAACCCTGCTGCATTGAAAACCACTGCCGCGGCAGCCGCATTCGTCGAGACCGTAACATTCAACTCTATTCCCGCCGAAGCCCTGCGCATCGGCACGCGCTGTTTGCTCGACGGCCTCGGTCTGTTCGTCGCTGGGTCGGAAGAACATATGGTGCAGTTACTCGTCG
>JAERMN010000156.1 GCA_016844625.1 Deltaproteobacteria bacterium | reverse complement strand
GGTGTTACAGGGACAGCAAGAATTACCCGATGCGCTGGAAGAAATGAAACAGGAAACCCGCCGTCTCGCCAAGCGCCAGCTCACCTGGTTTCGCGGCGACCAAGAAGTTTGCTGGTTTGATCCAGAGCAGAGAGCAAAAATTATCGAAGCAACAAGGAATTTTCTTTCAAACTAGAGGTGCCAATGAACTTAAAGCGATTATTACGCTATCTGATATTGCTGTCGGCTTGGCTTTTCGCAATTACGCCGGGTTACACAGCAGAAGCTAAGCTAGATTGGAAGGCGCTGGAAGACGAAGCGGTGGCGCTTCTCAGTCGTTATATTCAGATCGACACGACCAATCCGCCCGGGAACGAAATCAAAGCAGCGCAGTTTTTTAAAGAGATCTTTGATCGCGAAGGGATCGAGGCGCAGATTATCGAATCTCAGCCGGGACGGGGAAATATCTATGCGCGGCTGCGCGGCAATGGCTCCAAGAAAGCCATCGTCATGCTCAACCACATGGATGTAGTCGCTGCGGACGCTCAACTATGGAAAGAGCCGCCGTTCAGCGGCGTCATCAAAGATGGGGTAATCTGGGGTCGGGGCGCGCTGGATGCCAAGGGGCGGGCGATTTTGGAGTTGATGACGCTGTTGGCATTGAAGCGGCAAAACGTCGCGTTAAAGGGCGACGTGATTTTTCTCGGTACTGCGGATGAGGAAAAGGGCGGAGCGATGGGCGCGGGTTATTTAGTCGAAAAGCGTCTGGAATTATTCAAGGACGTTGGCTTGGTGTTGAACGAAGGCGGCTACATTCGGCTTCGGGACGACGGCAAGGCCCCTTCCTACCGGGTCCGTGTCGCCGAGAAAACACCGCTTTGGTTGAAACTCACGGCGCCCGGTACTCCCGGACATGGAGCAACGCCAGGGAGCAACATGGCCGTGAATAAACTTGTGGCAGCTCTCAATCGGATCATGCAGTATAACGCGCCGATCAAAGTCGTGCCGGAGGTGCAGCAATACTACGCCGATATCGCGGACCAAGAACCTGAAGCGCGGCGCAAACACTATCGCGATCTCAGAACCTCATTGCAGGATCCCGCTTTTGCCGTCGAATTCACGAAGAATCGCCAGAATAATGCGAGTGTCCGCAACACGATTGCCATCACTGGCATCAAAGGTTCCGATAACGTCAACGTCATCCCGGCTTTCGCCACCGCGCAGCTCGATGTCCGGTTGTTGCCCGGTGAAGATCCGCAGACTTTTATAGCGGAGCTGCGCAAGGTTCTCGCCGACGAATCGATCAAGATCGAAATTATCCTTTCCTTCCCGGTAGCCATATCGCTGCCTCATCCTGAGGCGATGAAAGTGATTGCGGAAATGGCTAAGGCAGTGGACGGCGGCGCACCGGTTATCTCGACGTTTGGGAACGCATTCACCGACTGTCATTTCTTCCGCGAAAAAGGGATTCCATGTTTAGGCTTCATTCCGTTGCGTTTAACCCCGAGTGAAGAAGGGATGACCCATGGCATTGACGAAAGACTTTCTGTGGATAAACTCAAGTCCGCCATCCGCGCGATGTATGAGATCGTCAGCAACTTAGCGGTGAAGTGAGTAAAGGAGCGCGGACATTCTTGTCCGCGTTTTTCGGGGCGGGCTAGAAAGCCCGCGCTCCTGTGAAGAAGGGGATGGCGGGCGCGGCCATATTTGCCGCAAAATCCCATCTCTGGCGTGCTTAGAACTTAAAAATAGTTCGCTGAACAGGTGTTCGCCGCGCTGTAGATTGTTCACTTCGAAACCCGGGTCGCTGGTCCGCAAAGTCAGGCCTTTGGTGCGCAGTTCCAGATTAGCCGGAACATCCTGACGGCTGGGGATTCTTTGCATGTCGCGCAGATTAGTGTCCCCCTATACCACCAGCCTCAGCTCCGTTATGGCCTTCTCCAGCAAATTGACCGCGCTTTGTTGGGCGGGTGATATCTTCGCTAGCTCCATCGCGATCATGAAGACAAAGCAAGTTTTCATAGTCATTCTCGATCCTTTGCCCGATTGGGTAATTTGGCGCCAGGTGAAATTTGCGACGAAAACATTTGCCGCCCTATAGGGTTTGCGTCGCGAATTTTCGCGCGACATAGGTCGCTCCCATCAAGCCGAAAATAAGCATGACGCCCAGTGCGGCGGTTGCCGCCACGTCGCCGTTGCTCCACAGCTCCCAAACTAGAACCGAGAGCACAATACTGTCGTGGCTATATATCATGATGACTGAGCCCATTGCCTTGGTGACGACAATCGCCGAAAAGATCCAGCCGTTGACCAACGCCGGCAGCAAAAGCGGCAGGGTGATTTTTCGAAATGTCTTGAACCACGAGCCGCCACTGACGTAAGAAGCCTCTTCGAGCTCTTTGTGGAGTTGAGTCATGGCGGCATTCATGACGCGGGTGCCAAATGCGATGCGACTGGTAATGTAAGCGATGAGCAAAATCCAGATCGTGCCATAAATCGGCACCGGAAGAAAAATATAAACCCACATCAGCGCCACACCTGTAACGATGCCTGGAATAGCGTGCGGTATAAAAGTGACGAGGTCGAGTACCTTGCGTCCTCGGCCGCGGCTTTTGACGATTACCCAGGAGAGCACCGAGCAGATGAGCATCGTGATCGTTGGCGCCAAGAGAACCATGTATAGAGTGTTTTTGAGCGCCAAGCCGACTTTGGATATTTCGAACACGGTCCGATAATTGTCGAGGGAGACGCGGCTCAGTGCGGCCAGGGACGGCGCTTGGTAGACCGGGAGCAAAGACGCCCAAAGCAAAACCAGCAGGGGCAAGAGAATGGTAACGAGAAAATAACTCGCCACGAACGCGAGGGCGCTAAATTTCCATCGACCCAAGTCGATAGTTTTGGGGCGATAAGCTTTGCCGGTAATCGTCGCGTAGCGCTCAGCGTCGCGGGAAAATTTGCTGTAGGCGAAGATTAGAAGCGCGCTGATCGCGAGTAGCAAAATCGCTAGTGTGCTGAGCATGCCATAATCGGGCGGCGACTCCTGTTTCGCGAGATAGATCTTGAAAGCTAAAACTTGTATGCCCGCGCGCATGCCGATCACTCCGGGGATCTCGAAAGATTCCATAGCGGAGATCACAACGTAGATGAGCGCGCCTAAAATCGATGGACGCAAAACCCGCAGGGTGATGCGATTGAGTGTGGTTAAAAACCCGGCGCCGAGCGCATCTGAGGCCTCTTCGAGAGCGGGATCCATGCGGCGAAAGGAACCGGCCATCATCAGAAAAGTGATCGGTGTGAGATGCAACCCTTCAAGAAAAATCATCCCCGGCAAGTTGTAAATATTTAGCGGCGCTTGATCGAGTTGGAAGGCGTGTTTAAGGGCTAAATTGATAATGCCCGCACCGGGGCTGAGCAAGAGCACCCAGGCGATCGAAAAGAGCACACCAGGGATGGCAATGGGTACGAGGAAGAGTGGATATAGCAGGCTCTTGCCCGGCAGGTTGGTGCGCTCAACTAACCAGGCGAAGATGATTCCTAATAAAAGCGCGATCGCGGCCGAGCCCAGGGCGAATATCAGCGTGTTGTGCAGAATCTCGTAGGTGCCGGGATTGGCATATGCGCGGGCATAATTCGCCAACGTGAGTTCCGCCGGCATGCCAATGGGCCCGCTGCGGAAACTCGTCCATAACAGAAAAACTAAGGGGATAACGACTAGGTAGATGGTGACGACGAGGACCAGCCCGACGACCAAAGTCCTTGAGTCCCATTTTATGGTATCGACTGGCGGATAGCTTTCTCTTTCGGCCCTCACGTTGCGCGCTCTTTCACGTTCGCTCTGGCCCGTTTAGCGCGTCATTTGATACCAAATTTATTCTTCAACTCTTCTTGAAAGTCCTTGCTTGAGTTGTAAAAAGTTTCATCCTCGTAAACGAACCTCTGACCTTTGATGATCTGTGCTTGTCTCGAACCGCTGCCGGCGGCAGGGTTACCTTTATTCAGTATCTCGTCAATCGCTTTTTCTCCGTCTGGGGAATAAACCCAGTCGAGCCACACCAGCGCGGCGTTAGGATGGGGCGGTTTGGCGCTGAGAAAACTCTTGGGCCCTTTACCGATGAGAGGATTCGCTTTGACGAGCTCGATGGCAGCTCCTTTGTCTTTGTTCGCCATCGCTCTGAACAGAAATGCCTCGGCGGTGATATGCAGATCGCCCGCCGCGACGAGTGTGAGCGCCGGCGTCCAGCCCAAGATCTTCGGTTGATTGGCCGCCAATTTGGTAACGTAGTTCAGAGTCTTCTCTTTGCCCCAAACATTGGGTTGGGCAAAAACCACCCACATGTCCATAACATCGGGCACCGCGATCTTGCCTTTCCACCTGGGGTCGAGCAAATCGTCCCATGTTTTAGGCGCGTCCTTGGCGGAAACGAGGTTGGTATTGTAAACCGGAACGCTAACGTTAAAACCGAATGACGCATGATACCCATTGGGATCTCTAGCTTCGGTAGGCAATCTGGACAATCCGGGAACGGACCATTTCTGCATCACACCGGCCTTCACCCAATCTTGCGCGGCGCGCCCGCCGCCAGTAACAACATCCCAGCTATATTTCTTCGCAGTAAACTCGGCCCAAACCCGCTCCTGCGTCGCCTTGCTCGACGTGTTCCACTGCTCGACCGCAATGAGAGGATACTTCTGGTTGAAGCGCTTGATGAACTCGCGGTCCTCCGACTCCGTGCCACCACCCCACCAAACCATCTTGCCTTCGGCTTTCGCTTTCTCGATCACGTCCGCCGGTGCCGCATGGGCCAATGATGCTAGAAAGCTCAACAGGATTGCCAAAATTATAGAGCGCATCGATGATTGCTCCTTGGGTCAATAAGCTAGTCGGTTCGCAGGATCGCTAAATCAAGCAAAACGGCGGACGTTGACGGCCCTTCGCGCCAAGTTGAACGACAAAAAGCGTGGCGCCTTTTTTGCTCAACGTCGCCGCATAGGGAACGTTGGCGGGGTAATACACGCACGAGACTGCGCGATATTCTTTTCCGTCATACGACATGTCTCCATCGATGAGCAGCCGGATCTGCTCGCATTCGGCTATGCCCGCCGGCGTGCTGGCGCCGGCATCGATGGCGACGAGCTTGATGTTCGGGCCGACCTCGTTGAAATAGCCCAGATGCTTAACTTGCACCCCGGGAACATTTTCCAGCGGTTCGAAATTATATTGCGTGGTATGCATGACGACGTAATTGTTGTATCTCGCCTGGGGATATTCGATCTTATGTCCGAATACGTATTCTCTTATCGCCTCGGCGCTGTCTTGCTTGCGGCCATCGGGCCAGACGAACAAGCCTTTTTCCAATGTGCCGATCTCGGCCAATTTCTGCTGCGCTTCGTGATACTCGGGCGAGGCGTGATAGAGAATCGGATGACGTGACACACCGGGAAACTGCATTGTGAAGCGAATGTTTTCGTCGCAGCCTTCCTCGGTGTAAGTCGGTCCGTACGAGACTCCCTCAGGCACATAGATCGCGTCGCCTTGTCTGAGCACTTCATGCTTGCTGTAGTTCTCGCCGCCCTTGAGGAAATAGCGCACCTGATCAAAATCATGCTTGTGGCGCGGGTTCATGCGCTCGTGATTGTACACCGTCATGCCAGCGTTCAAGGAAATGCTTCGGTCGCCGTCGTAAAAGCCAAAATGAACACTGCGTCTTCCGCCGCCACGATGCTTAACGACTTGGCCCCAAGACGACTCGTGTTCAGAAACGATGGCTGGTGTGGTTAGGTTCATAATATGATTTCTCCGATCTTGATGGTTGGGATTAAATTAAACACCAGGGAGGTGCATCGCCGTTGGCGACACCGAGCTGCATCACTAGCAGGGTTGCCCCTTTAGCACTGGAGGTTGCTGGATAGGGGACGCGCGCTGGAAAGTACATGCAAGAAATCGCGCTATAGTATTGGCCCTGAAAAGTGACTTCGCCGTCGATTACGTAGCGCACCTGCTGGCAGGGCGC
Source organism: Deltaproteobacteria bacterium (assembly GCA_016844625.1). Classification (GTDB taxonomy): domain Bacteria; phylum Desulfobacterota; class Binatia; order UBA9968; family UBA9968; genus DP-20. The sequence continues at coordinate 6,837 of JAERMN010000156.1, read as the reverse complement.
GGTGCCGGGTTGGGTGCTGGCACCGGCGTCGATGCGGACCATTTTAATATTCGGGCCGAGTTCGTTGAAATAGCCGAGATGCTTCACCGCCACACCGGACGCGCCATCCAGCGGAGTCCATGGGTATTCCTTCGAATGCATGACTACATAGTCGTCGTACCTTGGCTTCGGGTATTCGAGTGCTTTGCCGCCGAGATGTTCGCGAATCGCTTCGGCGCTGTCTTGCTTGCGTCCGTTGGGCCAAATAAAGAGGCCCTTATCATCGAACGTTCCGCCCAGTTCGCGGAGATCCAGCTCGCCTTTTTGAACTTCAACGCGCTGGAAAAACGGCCGTCTTGACGGACCTTGAAATTGCATGCCGAGGCGCACGTTCTCTTCACAACCCTCGGCTGTAAAAGTCGGGCCGTAGGGCACGCCTTCAGGAAAATAAACGCAATCCCCCGGCCCAAAAATTTGTTTGCCGTAATTCTCACCGCCGCGAGCGTAGTAGCGAAGCTGGTCGAAGTCGTGCTTGTGGCGCGGATTAAGCCGCTCCGAGGTGTAGACAGACATGCTCGCGTTTATGCAAACGCCATGGGCGCGATCGAAGAAGCCGAAATTTTTGCCTTTGCGCCCGCCGCCGCGGTGTCCAACGACCTGACCGAACGCAATGTTTTCTCCAGGAATGATGACAGGGCCGGTGATCGCCATAATGGTTTCCTTCGTGGCTGCAGATTGCAGGTTTCTTAGCCGATTTATCTCTCAGTAGCCGACTTAATGTCAAGCTGCGGCAACGGAGCGCAGACATTCCTGTCCGCGTTTTTCGGGGCGGGCTAGAAAGCCCGCGCTCCTGTGGAAGAGGATGCGTCTAGGGACAGAACAATATTCAAGGTCGCGAACTTTGAACAACGCGGCAATCGCTACCGAACGCGAAACGCAAACCACAACCCACTTCAGCAGCACGGCAGCGGATTCTCGATCAAGTTGTAGACGTGATCGAAGGCGCGCGAGAATCTTAAAGGTCCGCGGCGGCTCGTTCTTGAGAAATACCATCAGTGCGGTTTCTACCGGAGGACAGCCGGCTTTGACGCAGGGGACTTCTTTGACAACGATGGGCGCGTCGGGCGGGAACTCCAGGATCGTTTGTACCCAGTAGCGGATTTGGTCCAGGGTAAATTTCGATACGTCTTGTTTCTTGCCGTAGGGATCGACGTCCTCCGCCGATGAGGCTCGGCCGTTTTCCGTCGTGATGCAGTTCATGAAACCCTGGGTGATTTTTTCTCGGTCCAGGTTTCTGCCGATAAAGACCAAGCGATTGAGCCTGTCTTCTGCTACGGCCCAAGCGCGACCGGGTCGGCCTTCGAATAGTAAATGGACGCCTTGGAAGACGAACTGATCGGGGTCTTTGCGCAGGTTTAAGATTCCTTTCATGCGCATGATGCGTTCGCCGAATTCGCCGATCAGCTCGCGAAACCACTGGCTGATCTTGACGCCGTCGAGATCGCCGGCGGTTTCGATGGCGACGGTTTCGATATCTTCGGTGTGGGCATGGCGATGATCGTGCTTGGCCGCTTTGATCTCCAAGTCGAGGCCGCGCAGGTCGAGCACCATGCCAATGTCGATATCGGAATTTCTGGTCTGGCAGATGCGCGCCGCGCCGTTCAAGTTGCGCAGTTTGAATTCCAATTCGGGTAGATCTTCGGGATTGATCAGGTCGATCTTGTTGAGCAGCACCATGTCGGCGAAAGCGATCTGTTCTTTGGCTTCGGGCGAATTGCTCAACTGTTGGAAGATATGCTTAGCGTCGACCACCGTGACGACGCCGTTGAGCGCGTACGCGCTTTTAATCCGATCGTCGATAAAAAAACTCTGCACCACCGGCGCCGGATCGGCGAGGCCGGTGGTTTCGATCATCAGGGTGTCGAATTTTTCGCGGTGATCGAGCAGCTGAAAAAGACTACGCAACAAGTCGCCGCGCACGCTGCAGCAGATGCAGCCGTTGCTCATCTCGACGACTTCCTGGTCTGATGAGATCAACAGGTGGTGGTCGATGCCGACTGCGCCGAACTCGTTGACGATGACGGCAACGCGCCGGCCGTGGTCGGCGGTCAGGATGCGATTCAATAAGGTAGTTTTGCCGGCGCCCAAAAACCCTGTCAGAATGGTTACCGGAACTCTTTGATCGTAAATCTCTGGCATCACTAAAGTCCTCGTGGTTTCGCTAAAAAATAACAATGGCTTACCGTTGAGTCAATCGCGCGGCAATTGTATATCTTGTCCACTCACGGAGGTTGTTGCCATGAAACTCACGGGCAAGGTTGCATTCATCACTGGTTTCGGTTCAGGTTTGGGTCAGGCAATTGCGGTGATGTTCGCGAAAGAAGGCGCGGCGGTGGCGGGCACTTCGCCGACGGAATCAAAAGGGCGCGAAACTGTGACGCTCGTCGAGAAGCTTGGTGGTCGAGCGCTTTTCTGGCCCGGCGACGTGTCAAACTCAGGGCAAATGAAAAATGTGATCGACGAAACCGTGCGGCAATTAGGCGGTATCGACATCGTTGTCAACAGCGGCGGCGTGCGCACCAACGGCAGCATCACCGACATCAGCGAAGCGGACTGGGACCGCACCCTCGACATCAATTTAAAGGGCGCATTTATCGTCTCGCGCTTGGCGATCCCGGAAATGAAAAAGCGCGGCGGCGGCGTGATCCTGCACATTGCGGCGCGCTCGGGCATGCTCGGTCAAGGCGGGCGAGCCGCCTACTGCGCTTCTAAAGGCGGCCTGGTCACGCTCACCGAAGCGATGGCAATGGATCACGCCAAGGACAAGATTCGCGTGAACTGTATTTGTCCTGGACCGACGCGCACGCCCATGGTCGACACGTCGACGCCGGAGAAGCTGGCCCGCTACAAGACCCGAGTGCCGCTCGGCCGCATCGGCGAGCCGCAAGACATCGCCTACGCGGCAGTTTATTTGGCATCGGATGAAGCTTCGATGGTGACGGCCGCGATTTTGCCGGTGGACGGCGGCATGAGACTCACGGGATCATGACAAGTGAATAATCACGATTAAATCAATGAGGACTGACTGAATCATGCTCGACGTACGGCCCATCGGGATTGAAGATTACGCGGAGCGGTGCAGTAAACCGCTCTCCGCGTTGCACGATAAGTTATGGGTGGAAACCTATTCGAAGATGCACAGCCACAAGATGATGGTTGGCGCGCTGGAGGGGCAGTTCTTGAAAATGCTCGCGGCCATGACCGGAGCGCGGCGCATTCTCGAGATCGGCATGTACACCGGCTATAGCACGCTCGCTTGGGCCGAAGCGTTGCCTAAGGATGGGCGGGTCGTTACTTGCGATATCAACCCGGAGACAGCCGAGATCGCCAAACGCTACTTCGCCGAGAGCGCCCATGGCCACAAGATTGAAATCAAAATCGGCCCAGCGTTGGAATCCTTGAAAAATGTTTGGGGTCCGTTCGATATCTGTTTCATCGATGCCGACAAGGAAAACTACGGCGCCTATTACGAGCAGTGCATCGAGCTGGCCAGACCGAGAGGGCTGATCATTCTCGATAATATGCTGCTCGGCGGCAAAGTTTTAGACCCAGCCGATCCGCGCACGGTCGCCGTCGATGCCCTCAACAAGCGCATCCGCAACGACCCTCGCGTAGAAAATGTCCTCTTGCCGATGCGCGATGGCATCATGCTGGTGCGCAAGCTGTCGTGAGGCGTGAAAGGCGAGAAGCGAGGAGTCCTCTCAACCTCTTACGGCTGACGCCTTGCCCTTTAGCGAATTTGCTTTCCTCTTTTGTCATGCTCCCTCAGAAACAGGTCGTAGAGCGATGCAATGGTGCACTCTTCGAATTCCGGATGGCCGGCGTGATTGCGGGCCAGGATCGTGATGCTCAACTCTTGCTTGTGCAGCTCGATCAATTGCGCGTCTCTTGACTTCAGATGAGCACCGACGGTGCGTAAAGCATTCGCCAGGCTGTGCGCGTCCGGCAGTTGATTGGTCTTTGACCGTTGCACCCGTCCCTGGCGGTCGAGTTGCTCGATGTCCTGCGACGTGAACGTGAGTGAGCTGTTCATTCCCTCACTGCGGTTGCGTTTCTGCCAATTGCGCAGCTTGGCGAGCAATGAGGGTTCTTCATCCGGTTCACCCGTGACGACGAAGCGCTCGCCGCGTAGCTGCAACTTGAAAATGCGAATGCGCTGGGCTTCGAGTGACTGGCCGATGGTTCGCAGTTGGTGATCGTAAGATTTCTTTTCCGCCATGAAGAACCTCACGTGAACGAACGGGTCAAATAAACAAAGCCACTTCGCGGCCGGGGATTTTACCCCGCCGGCAATTAAAATATCGCAAAGGGGATGCTCGCCCCCTTTGGCAACCCCATTTAATCGTTCCACGCTGCAAGCAGCGTGGTCCATAACAAGTTCGTCTTTCTGGGTTGGCTACGATGCGCGTTCATAGCACTCTCGACTTTCGTAAACAAGGTCTAAAACCCCGACTTTCTTGACAATAGTTGGGCTCAAACGTAAGGTGGAAAAACCCCACAAACGGCTTTTCTCCAAGGAGGATTTCATGGCACGTCCGGAACGTATTGGCACCTCACATAGCACCGTGAGGTATCGCGGGTTACGCGACTGGATCGACCAGGTCGAAAAAATGGGCGAGTTGCTCAAAGTTAACGGCGCGCACTGGGACCGCGAGATGGGCTCGATCACGCAGATGCTCACTGAAGGTGGTAAGGGCAAGGCGCCGGCGATCGTATTCGACGAAGTTCCCGGATACCCGAAAGGCTATCGGACCCTGTACGGCCAATTCTCCACCATCAAGCGCGTCGCTCTCACACTCGGCTTGCCGCTCGAATATGAACATAAAGCCGACATCGTCAAGGCTTACCATCACGTCATGACCGACATGAAACTGATCAAGCCGAAGATGGTCAAGACCGGGCCGATTTTCGAAAACGTATTGGAAGGCGACAAGGTGGACGTGCTTAAGCTGCCGGCGCCGATCCATCATCAAGCCGACACCCACCGATATGTCGGCACCGCCGATATGTGCATCACCAAAGATCCCGACGCCGAGTGGTATAACTTCGGCGCCTATCGCTGCGAAGTTTATGATGAGAAAACCATCGGCTGTCAGATCACCGAAGGCAAGCACGGCAGGATTCACCGTGACAAATATTTTGAGCGCGGCCAAAGCTGCAAGTTCGCCATCGTCTGTGGCCAAGACCCATTGCTCTACATGCTTTCGGCCAGTCCGCTGCCGAGCGGAGTTTCCGAGTATGATTTTGCCGGTGGCATCCGCGGCGAACCGGTCGAAGTGGTCAAAGGGCCGTTCACCGGTTTTCCGATTCCCGCCGACGCCGAGATCGTCATCGAGGGTGAAGCCGTTCCAGGCCAGAGCAAGCCCGAAGGGCCGTTCGGCGAGTGGATGGGTTATTATTCCGACGACGTCGTGCCGCGGCCCTATCTCAACGTGAAGACCGTCATGTACCGCAACAATCCGATTCTCACCTGCGCGCCGCAGCATAAACCCGTCGACGAAACGGGTTTGCTCAAGGGCATCGCCGGCGCGGCGGAAATATGGAACGCGCTGGAAGCCTGCGGCTTGCCCGAAATTCTCGGCGTGTGGAACCACGAAGGCGCGCCGGCGACGCGATTCACCGCGATTCAAATCCGCCAGCGCTATCCCGGCCACGCGCGCAATGTTTTGCACGTCGCCTCGAACTGCATGGCCGGCGCCTACAACGGCAAGTGGACGGTAGTCGTCGACGACGATGTCGACTGCTCGGATATCGATCAAGTGCTGTGGGCGATGGGCACGCGCTTCGATCCGATGACCGATATCGATCTGGTTCAAAAGGCTTGGTCATCGGGGCGCGATCCGATGTTTTTGCCGGGTAATTTTAACAATCGCATCTTGATCGACGCTTGCCAGCCTTATAATCGGAAATTGCGCGGCGAGTTCCCCAAAGTCGTCGAGGTGCCGGAGAACGTGCGCCAGCAATTGAAAGCGAAGTTCCCGCAGATCTTTAAGGCATAGCTCTGGCGAGGAGTAATAAGAAAAAATTCGAAATCCGAAATCCGAAACCAAATAAAATAAACGGGGCATTTCGCCTGCGGGGTATTAACCCCGCAGGCGACCAAAGGGGATGCTCGCCCCCTTTGGATTCCCCATTTGATGGTGCCCGCAGCAAGCTGCGGGGAATTTTAGATTCAAATGACCAAAACCAAACGCAATGTTCCAAACAAATGCGCTTGAGATTCCCCGTTTTGGATTTTCCGAGTTTGAGGTTTCTTTGACTGCGTTTGTTTCGAGCTTCGATATTCGGATTTCGGATTTTCCTTGAGAGAGAGGAGTCCAATATGGTGTTCACAAGTTGGCGCGGCGTGGTCGGTGTGGTGAAACCGACGCACCGGCCGGGATCGTTGGAAGAATTTATCCGCTTACTACCGGAAGGTGTCGGCGTCGTGCCGGTGTATCTGAACTTCCAGCGCGGCACCGAAGAGGAGTTTAGCGCGGCGCTCAATGCCGTGCACGAGAAAGTCGCCGAGCTCGCCAAAGAGGGCGTCGACTTGATCCATCCCGAAGGCGCGCCGCCGTTCATGGTGCATGGCTTCAAAGGCGAAGAGAAAATCGTCAAAGAGTGGGAAGCGGAGTTCAAGATTCCGATCGTCACTGCGGCGCAGACCCAAGTCGAAGCGCTGCGCGCCCTCGGCGTGAAAAAATTCGTCGGCGTGACTTATTTCGTCGGCAGCATCAACGATATGTTCACGCGCTACTTTCAGGAAGCCGGCTTCGAAGTGCTGGCGATGGCAGGGATGAAAGTCGACTTCGCCGA
>JAERMN010000155.1 GCA_016844625.1 Deltaproteobacteria bacterium | reverse complement strand
GATGGACGGATTACAACCTCGGACGTGACGCCGATCAGAGACTCTGGAGCGACGTAAGGGATGACATCGCGGCTAATTCGTTTGTGCCAATGTTTGGCCTGGTTTCATTCGGCCCAGCCTCAGCATCGACAGTCACTGGAATGGTGACCGTAAAAGTCGTTCCCTTGCCGACTTCGCTGACGACTGCTACCGCCCCGCCCAAGAGATCGGAGAAATTCTTGACGATGTAAAGCCCCAATCCAACGCCGCCATAGCCTCTCGTCACCGAATTATCGACCTGCTGAAACATATCGAAGATCGTGCCAATTTTGCCGGCGGGGATGCCGATGCCAGTGTCCGTAACCTTAAACTCAATGACGTCTTTATCGGGGACATAACGGGCAAAAACCGCCACCGTTCCGCGTTCGGTAAACTTGAGTGAATTATTCACTAGATTTTGCAGTATCGCCCGGAGTTTCTCGTCGTCGGTGCGTATCGTCGGCAAATCGCTGGGAATATCCCAAATAATATCGAGCGATTTTCCGCACGCGAAGCGGTAGCTCTCGCTCAATTCGGCCAGCAGCGCGACCAGGTCGATGTCAGAGCGCGCTACTCTGGAAGAATTGGCTTCAATCGTGGAAACTTGCAAAACGTCGTTGATCATATGCAGAAGCGTCATGGATTGCGTCGTGATTTTATCCAACGCCGACTCCTGCTCGGCATTCACCTCGCCGAACACTTTCTGCCTCATAATTTCCGCGTAACCTTTAATGACGTTGAGCGGCGTGCGCAACTCATGGGAAATCACGCCAAGAAATTCGTCCTTGGCTTTGTTGGCTTTTTCAAGATCGATGGATTTTTCGCGAACTTGTGAATACAGGTTGGCATTACCCATGGCCACACCCAAATGATAGGCGACCGCATGGATCAAGTGAATATCGCTCTCGGAAAAATGATAGGGCTTTTTGCTGAGAAAATTCATTACGCCAAAGCTTACGCCACCCACTTTGATGGGCATCAGAAAGGAACCGTGGAATCCTTGCTTGAGCAGAAGCTTGCTGCGGGCGGTTCGCTGGTAGCTTTGATCCAATTCCATGTCATCGGCGAACATCGGCTCGCCGGTCTCAGCAGCCCGTCCCACTCGACCTTCGCCGACGCGGTAGCGGGCCGTTGGCGTAAAGCCGTCCGGGAAACCCATATGGGTCACCAACTCGAGATCGTCGCTTTGCCCCTGGCGCAAAAACACCCGCGCGGCGTCGAACTGAAAAATTTCGCGAATTTTCTCCGTTGTCCTGCGTAACAATATGTTAATGTCGAGCGACTGACTGGCAAGACCGGCGAATGCATAAAGCGCGGTCAGCTCCTTGGCCTTGGCGGCGGTTTGCTCGTACAAATCGGCATTTTCCACGGCGATGCCGATCTGCCGGCACATCGAAGTCAACAGGCGAATATCCTCGTCCGTGAGCTTACGCGGCTCGGCGCCGGCAAACACGGCGGCGCCCCAGATTTTAAATTTAGTCTTGAGCGGCACCAAGGCGAGAAAGCGGTTGCCGGCTTTCTCTGCCGCCCTGCCCACACTGAGTTCGCGATAGCGCCGATCCACCGTTAGATCTTCGAAAACCATCGCTTCACCAGTCTCCGCGACGCGCCCGACGATCGACTCACCGCGCAAATAGCGCAGGGAGTCCAACCATGCGCCCGGGCGGTTTTCGCTGGCGGCTTTGATCCCCAGCTCGGTCATGTCGTGGTTAAAAAGAAATATCCGCGTCGCATCGAAACGAAAAGTTTCGCCAATTTTTATCACCGCTTCATTTAATACGACGTTGAGATCCAATGATTGGGACGCGGCAGCGGTCAAAGCGTGCAGCGCAAGCGCCTCGGTTTCGCGCCGTCGAATTTCCTCGAATAGGCGGCCGTTATGGCTCGCCACCGCGGCCAGTCCGGCGAGCGCGGCAAGAAAATCTATTTCCTCGTCGTCAAAGGCATGTTCTTCCGCGGTGTAGAAATCGATCAAACCGAGCAAATCGCCGGCCGCTATAAGCGGCAAAACCAGACAAGACACTAGGCCGAACCTGGCGGCAAATTGATGGCTCGCGGCGCGTGGATCGGTCTGTACGTTAGCGATGGTCAAAGGAATACGATTGTCCAATACGGTCTTTTCGAAGCCGTGCACGATTTGCCGATTCTCGGCGCGCCAGAAAGCCTCGTCAAGATTGCGGCAGGCGACCGCCTCCAACTCTCCCGTCCGTTTGTTAAACAGCCTCACAGTCGCCACGCCGCCGGGCAGGACGAGCTCGACTTTCTCAAACAGAACATCGAGCACTGCCGCTAGATCGAGCTTGGAAGAGATCGCCATGTCGATTTCACGTAGCGCGTCAAAGCGTTGTAATTGACGCTGGGCCCGTTGCTTGGCTTTCTCGGCGTCCCGATCTCGGCGCTCGATTAACTCGGCCATCCGATCAAGCGATAGCGCAAAGCGATCGAGTTCGTTCTTGCGACGGCTGAGTCCGGTGCGCGCGGTGAAATCGCCGGCGCCGATTCGCGCCGTGGTTTTCGCCAAACTTCTTATCTGGCGCACCAACAAAACATCGCCCAGATACCAGGCGACTAAAAGTGCCAGTAAGCCTACGGCCAGCAATGCCGCAAGGTTACGCTTGAGATACCAATCCGCGTCGGCGAGGGCGAGCCCCTTCGGTATGCCGACATGCAAGAGGATTTGACCTTTTTGGGTCGCGCCACCGACCGAAGCGAAACCAAAAAGCCGCTGTTTGCCGTCGATTCCGGTGGCTTGTGCCACGCCTTCCCCCCGAGCCATGACAATCTTGACGATCTCGGCATTAGGGAACGATCGGCCAATAAAACCTTCGGCCTCCGGGTAGCGCGACAGGATTGTGGCGTTTCGATCGTAGAGAGTTATCTTCGAGCCTTCCGGCAAGCCGGAGAATTTTGCCGTCTGGTTGAGCCAGACCAAATCGACCGCGACAAAAACCACCGCTATCGGTTGCTCGCCGCCATTGAAGACCGGGTAACCAAAATTTAGCGACGCATTGCTCGAGTTCAGCCCGACTTGATAGTTGCCGATCCCGAGCTCTTTGCGCTGAACCGCTTCTTGAAAATACTGATGGTCAGCGACGTTAGTGCCGATTTGCAGCCGCCGCCCGCTGCAGACAATATTGCCGTCGACAGTTGCCACCCCAAGATTGGAATAGGAGCGGTATTCTTTAAGCAGGCGGGCAAACAAGGCGCTGCACGCCCGCACGTCCAAGCTGCGCACTTCGGCAAGCTGCGACAAAGCGATCAGCAGATGGCCCGAGCTATCGATGAAGCGGCGCTGGTCAGCGGCAACTACGCGCGCCATGCGCAGCGCCTCATTCTCCGCGTCACTAACCGCTTTGCTGCTCTGCTCGCCGGCGTGATAGACGATCAACCCCAGCGCCGGTAACAGCGCGATAAAAACGAGCTGAAACAGACGCACGCGTAAATTTGTATTTAACCTGATCCGCATTGCGCTAGAAATCCTCTATTGCGCTTCAATACTCAGACAGCGCCCTATGCTGCACCATCAATTAATAACTTGGTTCATGACGGTTGGAGCAACCGCCATGCCACTCAGCGATAAGAGAAAGCGCGCCAATCGCGGCGTGTTTTTGTAACTCCAGGTCGCAATTCCCCGTACCTTGCTGTGACAAGCGCTGGCACGATGACACAGCAAGCGTCAAACTCTAACCGCGACGGAATTGAGCAGCTCTACGCGAGTCTTTGCCCGTCATTTATACATCTCTCTTTAGCAAGCTCGTAGTGAGTGCTAAACTCCGCGTTCAGCATTTTTTTACCCGGTGGAGAGACTCTTGCGCCAAGCTTTCGGACTCGACTTTGGCACGACCAACAGTGCCCTCGCCCTTGCCCATTCGAATCGTACCGTCGAAGTCGCAAACTTCGGCGCTGATTCAACCTTTCGCTCGATTCTGTATTTCGATGAGGAGGAAAACTCGCGCGCCAACAAGCTCCGCGTGGTTGCGGGTCCTGACTCGATCCAAAACTATCTAAACGCCAGAACGCCGGGCCGGCTCATTCAGTCGACCAAATCCTATCTCGCCAGCCGCCTGTTCAACCAGACGCAGATTTTCGGCGAGACCTACTCACTAGAAGAATTGATCGGCATATTGCTGCGCCACCTGCGCCAATCGGCCGAAGCACAGTTTGGCGACTTGGGAACAAGCCTCGTTGTCGGCCGCCCGGTGCATTTCAGCGGCACCAGAGGCGAGGAAGATGATGACTTTGCCGTAAATCGCCTGCGCGCGGCGTTTCGTAACGCCGGTTTTGACGACGTCCATTTTCTCGCCGAACCGGTCGCCGCGGCTTATAAATATCAGCAGCGCCTCGATCACGACGAGCTCGTGCTGACCGCCGATTTCGGCGGCGGCACTAGCGACTTTTCTCTGGTACGACTGAGGGCCAAACGAACCGCTGGCCACGAGCTCAGCGATCAAGTGATCGCCAACGACGGCGTCGGTATCGCCGGCGACACCTTCGATAGCAAATTAGTCCGCAACTTAGTCGCGCCGATGCTCGGTCTCGGCTCCGAATATCGCTCGCAGTTCGGCAAAGTTTTGCCCGTGCCGTACTGGCTCTACGAGCATTTGGAACGCTGGCACTATCTATCGTTCTTGAAAACGCGCAAAAACATGGAACTGCTCAAGCAGATACGCTACCAGGCGCTCGAACCCTCAAAGATTGACGCGCTTATCGACCTCGTCGATCACGACCTCGGCTACCGTCTCTATCGCGCCATCGAAGCGACGAAGTGCGCGCTGTCGAAACAACCGACTGCTGAGTTCCGCTTCACCGAAGCCGCCGTCGACATCGAGAAAGCGGTGCAGCGTAACGAATTCGAAGACTGGATCGAACCCGAGGTGCGGCAGATCGCCGAATGCGTCAACCGTCTATTGACGAAGTGCAATGTCGCGCCGAAATCTATTGACACCATCTTCATGACCGGCGGCTCGTCCTTCGTTCCCGCCGTGCGTAGAATCTTCGAACAAACCTTCCCGGCCGCTCCGATCCGCGCCGGTCAGGAATTCACCTCCGTAGCCGAAGGCTTGGCACTGCACGCTTTGGAGCTTGCTGACTGACTGTCAACTTTTCCGTCCATTACCATCCGAGTATTCGTCCACCCGCACTCGCACGCTTGCGGGAAAGAGCGAGGGTGAGGGCAGCCGGGAATCCCATGGCGGCGCATTGAAATCGAGCCTGGATGCCGGCCTGCGCCGGCATGACGATGATGAGGCGAGGCCGCAACCAAATGTGAAAGAGTTTTTCACCACGAAGGACACGAAGAGCACGAAGGTCGAAATTTTAATCATCCGAACCCTTCGTGTCCTTCGTATTACTATAGTTGAAAGTTTGCGCGGCTCGCGCAAACTGTCCGGTGACCTGAAATACTCGAACACGGGGATTGACTCGCGCCAAGCATGTCCTGAGTCTCGTCGACGGGACGCAAAGCACGCCAAGTTCGGAAGGGAAAGATAGATAATCTTACAAACGATCTTCACCATTTTTCGCCGACCTTTGCGGCCTTGGCGTCCCTTCGACTTCGCTCAGGACATGCTTTGCGCGAGATGTTCCGAGTTTCGGTTGCGGCTCTGTCGCGCTAGGTCCTTCGTGGTGAGTAAGATTGCCGCTATTCGCACCCGGTTCGTAAATCTCATTTGACACGACTCGCCTTACCGAACTACAAGTGGCGGCAAAAGGAAAACCCATAACGCCTGGGAGGAAGAACTCATGACCATCATCGATGCCGACGCTCATGTGATCGAAACTGAACGGACATGGACTTTCATGTTGGAAGAAGACCGCCGTTTCGCACCAGAGCTTTTGGTTTCCAAGAAGAACGGCATCGAGTTCTGGCGCATCGAGGACCGCGTCATAGCGAACTCCAATCTCGGACTCAACGTCCCCGAAGACGCGCGCGACATGACCGACGTGTCGTCGCGCCTGGCGCATATGGACAAGTTGGGGATAGATGTCCAGGTGCTTTATCCGACGATGTTCCTGCGCCCGCTCACGGCGCGGACCGAAGTCGACCTGGCGCTCTGCCGCGGCTACAACCGCTGGCTCACCAATATCTGGGCTCTCGGCAAAGGCCGATTGCGCTGGATCGTCCTGCCGCCGCTGCGAACCATGGACAAGGCGATCGAAGAAATTAATTTTGGCAAAGCCAACGGCGCCTGCGGCGTCTTCATGCGCGGCAACGAAGATGAACGGTTGCTTTCTGATAGTTCGCTCTTTCCGCTCTACAAAGAAGCCGAACGGCTCGATCTGCCGATCTGCATCCATGCCGGCACGGGGAGTTTTGGTTACTACGACCAGTATGGCCAAGATGTTTTTTCGCGCTTCAAGCTGCCATCGGTGGGCGCGTTCAACAATTTAATATACCAGGGAGTGCCGAACAAATTTCCCAAGCTAAGATGGTCATTCGTCGAAACCACGTCGCAGTGGCTTCCCTATGCGGTTAACGATTTGATGATTCGCACCCAAGCCGAGCGCGAGTTTCAGCGCAAATACGCCGGTCATGTGCTAACCCAGGCTCGTCCCAAAGAGCGCAACTTTAACGCCGCGACGATCCTCCGCGACCACCGCGTCTACGTGGCGTGCCAAACCACCGATGATCTATCCTACGTGGCCCAATGCGTCGGCGAAGACAACATCACGGTCGGCACCGACTACGGCCACGCCGATTACTCGAATGACATCGCAGCGATCCAAACCCTCGCCGAAGGCGGCAAAATCAGCGCAACCTTCGGCCAGAAGGTCTTGGGAGAAAATCCGAAACGGCTGTACGGACTGTAAGCAGCGGCAAATCTGAATTCCCTTTCGTCATCCCCGTGTAAACGGGAATCCAGGTTTTTTTGGCGGTGTGAGGACATCGATGAGACAAAGACTGGATGCCGGCCGGAGTTTATTGTGAGCCATGCCGGCGTAAGCCGACATCCAGGTCCGTGGCGGTGGATGGGAGTGACGCGAAGCCTAGATTCCGGCCTGCGCCGGAATGACGGACATGCTACAGAAGGTTCGTCTGAAAGCTACTCAGCTTGAGCTTACCTCATTGCGTACTTAGCAATTCGAAGTCAAGCGTCCTCTCG
>JAERMN010000635.1 GCA_016844625.1 Deltaproteobacteria bacterium | reverse complement strand
CGCATGCGCCCCAGTCCCGATCCTTTCTCCTCGATCCAACCCATGCGTTGCGCGGCTAGAGCAATGTGGGGATTACGACTGTAAGGCGGCGCATTGAAGGTCCTTACCCGGCTGAGGGACAATGGCTTGAGCAATCCGCCAGGGCTTCGAACTTCGACCACGCCCTCCTTTAGGGTGATGTGAACCCGCGCGCCCGCTTCATAATCGCGGTGAATCACCGCGTTAAAGGCCGCCTCTCTTATGGATTCCATAGGATACTCGCCCACCTGTATCCGATCGAGTTCCCGGACCTCAGTAAACTGACGCATCTGTTCTTTGAAAAACGTCTCCAGATGATCTCGGAAACCGAGCAGCGGCCCTTCGAAGTCTCCGGAGACTGTGCGCCCGGCTTTCTTTGCCTCCATAGCGACGCGGCATTGAGGAAGTATCTCAGCTGGTTCTGAAGCGAATAGAGCAGTCCCCGCTACGGTCGGAGCCAGTTTTCCTTTCTTCGTCCGTCCGACATAACCGGCCCGCTCCATCAACTTCCACAGCTCATTCGAAGGCACCCGTATTTTGTTTTTGCGCCCGCCCAAATAGCGCGACAGTGCGTCCCGAGATAGATCATCGAGCGATGCCCGTTCGACAACCTCCAACTCCTTGCCCGACGGCCCCTCGAACGGCTCGGCGAGCGTGCTCGTTGTTCTCTCAGCGGCTTCCCAGTAATCGATAAACTCCCGATTCGCGTCCATAATCTGACGGACCAGATCAAGATCGAAAAAATCAACCTCCACTCCGTGGTTCATTAAGTATTGGACCCCACGTCCGCAGATGTCCGGGTTCGGATCGGTTATGCCGACGAAAACTCGTCTGATACGCGCACCGACAACCCGCTCCGCACATGGCTTCTTCGGCGGGTTACGTCTTGTGCAAGGCTCCAACGTGACGTACAGCGTTGCGCCATCCAGATTCCTGTCGCTCAAGTACCGTTCAATTAAAGTGTACTCCGCGTGGTCGCCGACTCGTAAATCTCCCCGATGCGCAGCCGCCAAAACTTTTCCATTGATTCCAACCAGCACCGCCCCTACCAAAGGATCTTGTTTGTGCTTATGCTCGGAGAGCGATTTACGCATCTCCTCCACGGCCGATTCCATGCATTTTCGATTCGCTTTGCTCGATGGCATCCGGGTTCTCTCTAAATTTTCACTGCTTTCCGAGATTCACGCGCTGCGATTTCCAGGTTCAACGCCAAGAGGCGCCGCAAAATCTCGACTCACACTGTTTACGCTCCCCTATATTCTAGTTACATGCGCCATTTCAAGTTAAGAAATTTCTGCTAAACTTTAGCGGTCAGCATATTAAGGACTCTCGAATGTCAGCCAAAATCTACATCGACGGCCAAGCGGGTACGACTGCCTTGCGTATACGCGACTGGCTTGCGGGCCGCGAAGACATCGAAGTCATCACGCTTCCTGAAGAGCTGCGCAAAGACCCGGCGGCGCGAAAAAAGGCGCTGCAAGACGCGACCATGGTCTTGCTCTGCCTTCCCGACGACGCGGCGAAGGAAGCTGCGGCTTGGCTCGCCGATTCGCCTGTGCGCATACTTGACGCTAGCACGGCGCACCGGGTCAGTGATGGTTGGGTTTATGGTTTGCCGGAATTGATTGCGGGCCAGCGTGATCAAATCGCCAAAGCGAAGCGTGTGGCGAATCCGGGTTGCTATGCTTCCGCGGTGATCTTGCTCACCCGCCCGCTCGTCGATGCCAAGTTAATCGCGTCCGACACACCGCTGGCAATCCACGCGCTGTCGGGTTATTCCGGCGGCGGCCGTTCGCTGATCGAGCGCTGGGAAGATCCAAAAAAGAAACTAATCAATCTGCCGCACGAGGCGCCCTACAGCATCGGCAAACTGCACAAGCATATTCCCGAAATTATCCGCTACGGCGCGTTAACCGCCGAGCCGCAGTTTTTACCCAACGTCGGCCCGTTTCGTTGCGGCATGCGCGTCGAGATCATGATTGCGGCCAAATCACTGCCTCAGTCAGGTGCGGCAAAAGCTATGTGGGAAGTTTTGGCCGCGCGCTACGACAAAGAAGTATTTATTGCGGTCGAAGCGCTGACCGACGCCAGCGAGGCCGATGAGTTGAGCTTCGATCCGCAAGAGTTCAATGACACCAATCGCATTTCCTTGCGCGTCCTGCCGCACCAGTCCGGCCACGTCATTCTGATGGCTCGGCTCGACAATCTCGGCAAAGGCGCCGCCGGCGTAGCGATTCAAAATTTAAATCTCATGCTCGGCGTATCGGAAGACACCGGGCTACCGCGCTAAACTCTAGCCAAAGAGATATTCAAATGACCAAAAACAAATGCAATGTTCCAAACAAACCCGATTTGGATTCCTCGTTTTGGATTTTCCGGGTTTGGAATTTATTTTGGCCCCGGTTTATTTCGATCCGCGGGGCCTCTTTCGTGCTTCGGATTTCGGATTTGTTTCGCCAGGTGCTTGGCGCGATAACATTTTTTGTCACTTCAGTTTGGAGCATAAAATGTTAGAGACGAATTCTCAGACTTCGGAGTGTAAGAATCTAAGTCAGGGTCTCACCGGCAAGCGCGATCTCTAGCGGTTCTTCTTGCCGGCGTTCAACGAACGGCAGAATCCAGTAGCTCAAAATTCCCAGCGTCAGCGAGCCGATGCCGCAAATGAGATAC
>JAERMN010000003.1 GCA_016844625.1 Deltaproteobacteria bacterium | reverse complement strand
CGGCGCAAGGCTTCCAGATGCGCCGCGCTGCCGTAGCCCTTGTGGCCGGCGAAACCGTAGTACGGAAACTCCTTGTCGTAGCCGACCATCATTTCGTCGCGCGCCACCTTGGCGACGATCGATGCCGCAGCAATGGAGAGACAGAGCTGATCGCCTTTGATGATCGTCTTTTGATAGGGCGCCGAGGTCGCCGACCACCGACTCTCGTGCAGCAGTTTGGCGGGAATCGGTTGATTGCCGTCGATCAGCAAACAGTCCGGCATTGACTTCAAGGCATCGAGAGCCCGCACCATCGCCAACAAACTGGCTTGGAGAATATTAATGCGGTCAATTTCCGCCACTCCGACGACGCCAAGGCCCCAGCATACAGCATTTTCTCGAATCAACGGCGCCAACTTATCGCGCTGCTTGGGCGAGAGTAGTTTTGAATCCTTGATCTCCGGGTGGAAAAAACCGCGCGGCAATATCACGGCTGCCGCAACCACCGGACCGGCGAGCGGACCGCGCCCCACTTCATCGACACCGGCGATCGACTTGAAGCCGCGCGCATAATTTTCCTCTTCGAAGGCGCGAAACTCGGTTGTTTTCCTCGACTCCACCGCCCATGCCATCTGCGCGCCCTTGATTTTCATCCGCATCGCTTTTCATTTTTAGCCAAAAGGGTGGCTAACTGCAAATAAAACTGCCGAACCCCATCTGGTGCGGCTTCTTTCGATACGTTGGCATTGGCGCCGCCTTATGTTAAAAAATTCCCATGAAATTGACCCGGGCCGAAGTCCAGCGTGTCGCCGTGCTCGCGCGTCTGCGCTTGACCGACAACGAAGAGGCCGAATTCACCGAACAGCTTGACCATATTCTGGGCTATATGGACAAGCTAAACCAGCTCGACAGCGCCAAGGTAGAACCTTTCAGCCACGCCAGCGCGGCCGCCAACGCGTTTCGCGAAGACAGAGTTACTAACCAGCCCAATGCCGAGGCACTGCTCGCCAACGCGCCTGACCGCGACGCGACTTTTTTCAAGGTTCCGAAAATTCTCGAATGAATCTCGCCGCGCTCACTTTAAGCGATGCCAGTGACAAACTGCGGCGGCGTGAGTTTTCGTCCACGGAGCTCACTGAAGCGGTGTTGCAACGCATCGCTGCGACCGATGACCGAGTGCACGCCTATTTGACGCTGGCGCGGGACGCAGCGATGGCACAGGCGAGGCAAGCCGATGAAAGTCTCAAGCGAGAGCAAACCGCTTCGCCATTGTTAGGAATACCCATCGCGGTCAAAGACAATTTTCTGACCCGTGGCATAAGGACCACGTGCGCGTCGAAAATTCTCGGCGATTTCATGCCGCCCTACGACGCCACGACGGTGGCAAAGCTGCGATCAGCCGGCGCCGTTATTGTCGGCAAGACAAATCTGGATGAATTTGCCATGGGTTCGTCGGCGGAAAACTCGGCGTTTTTTCCGACGCGCAATCCGTGGAACTTCGAGCGCATTCCTGGCGGCTCCTCCGGCGGCTCCGCCGCCGCGGTTGCCGCCGATCAATGCATTGGCGCGCTCGGTACCGATACCGGCGGTTCGATTCGTCAACCCGCGGCGTGCTGCGGCGTTGTCGGACTTAAACCCACCTACGGCCGCGTCAGCCGCTACGGCATTATCGCCTTCGCCTCATCGATGGACCAAGTCGGACCGATGACCAAGGACGTGCGCGATTCAGCGTTGCTGCTGCAAGGGATTGCCGGACATGATCCGGCCGACTCGACGTCGGTGCGACTTGCCGTGCCAAATTTTGCCGAAACGTTAAATGGCAGCGTAAAAGGTCTTCGCCTCGGCGTGCCCAAAGAATACTTCGTCAGCGGTATGCAGCCCGAAGTCGAGCAAGCGGTACGCAACGCCATCGACACTTTGGCAAATAACGGCGCGACGATCGCAGAGATTTCCCTGCCCCACACTGAGTATGCCGTAGCCGTTTACTACATCGTCGCCACCGCCGAAGCGAGCTCCAATCTGGCGCGCTATGACGGCATGCGCTTCGGCCATCGCGCCGACGCGAAAGATCTCACCGAAACCTACAGGGTCAGCCGCGACGAAGGATTCGGCGCCGAGGTCAAACGCCGCATCATGCTCGGCACTTACGTCTTGTCGGCTGGCTATTACGACGCTTACTATCTCAAAGCCCAGCGCGTTCGCACGCTGATCAGACAAGACTTCGATGAAGCCTTCAAACGCTGTGACGCGATCCTCACGCCGACGGCGCCAACGACGGCATTTAAAATAGGCGAGAAAACCCAAGATCCGCTGCAAATGTATTTGTCGGATATCTACACGATCTCGATCAATCTAGCCGGTCTGCCGGCGATATCCCTGCCTTGTGGATTTGATGGCGACAGCATGCCGATCGGCCTGCAAATCATCGGCAACCATTTTGACGAATCGACTGTTTTGCGAACTGCGCACGCCTACGAGCAAGCGACCGAATGGCACAAGAAAAAACCAAAGCTCTAGAGTGCAAAATGAAGAATGCAAAGTGCAAAAGTCAAAATGAAATACCTTCGCTAGCGGGTCTTTATCCGACATTTTGCATTTTGCATTCTGCACTTTGCACTTTGCCCTTTCCATTGCGGAGTCTCCGACGATGAGGTACGAACCGGTTATCGGCCTCGAAGTCCACGCCCAGCTGCTCACCGAGTCGAAGCTATTCTGCGGTTGTTCGACTCAGTTCGGCCGCGAGCCCAACGCCAACGCCTGTCCGGTTTGTGCCGGCTTTCCCGGTGTCTTACCGGTGCTCAATAAGAAAGTCGTAGAATTCGCCATCAAAGCCGGCTTGGCGACACACTGTCAGATCGCTCATTGGAGCATTCTCGCGCGCAAAAACTATTTTTATCCCGACTTGCCGAAGGGCTATCAAATCAGCCAATACGAGCTGCCGATCTGCGCCGACGGTTATGTCGACGTCGACCTTGACGGCGTGTCGAAGCGGGTTCGCCTTACCAGAATACACATGGAAGAAGACGCCGGAAAAAACATCCATGAAGCGCACGGCGACTCGAGCCTGGTCGATCTGAACCGCGCTGGGGTGCCGCTGTTGGAGATCGTCAGCGAGCCCGACATGGGCTCGTCGGCGCAAGCCGGCGCCTATCTAAGAACGCTCCGAGCGATGCTCCAGTATCTCGGCATTTGCGACGGCAACATGGAAGAAGGCAGCTTTCGCTGCGACGCCAACGTGTCGGTGCGGCCCCAAGGAACGTCGGCATTAGGCACAAAGATCGAAATCAAAAATCTCAACTCCTTCAAAGCCGTCGAGCGCGCCATCGAGTTCGAGATCGAACGGCAGAGCGACACGCTCACCGACGGCGGCAAACTGCATCAAGAAACTCGACTGTGGGACGAGCACCGTGAAGAAACCCGCTCCATGCGCTCCAAAGAATCGGCGCACGACTATCGCTATTTTCCCGATCCCGACCTGCTGCCGCTGGTGATCGATGAGCAATGGATCGACGCTGTGCGCGCTTCGCTGCCAGAGTTACCCGCCGCGCGCAAAAGCCGGTTTATCTCCGCATATGGCCTATCCGCCTACGACGCCGATCTGCTCACCAGTCGAAAGGACGTCGCCGACTATTTTGAAAGCGCGCTCAAAATTCACGCCAATCCAAAAGCGCTCAGCAACTGGATCGTCGGCGATCTATTTCGCGTGCTAAAAGACAAAAAGCTCGATGAGCAGCTCTCTATCGTAACCTGGCCGGTATCGGCAACGCACTTGGCGGAATTGGTGCAGCTCATCGATCAAGAAAAGATCAGCGGTAAAATCGCCAAGACGGTATTCGAGACGATATTGGATTCCGGCAAATCACCGCAAGCAATTGTCAGCGAAAAAGGACTTGAACAAGTTTCCGATTCCAGCAGTATCGAAGCCGCCATCGATCAAGTGCTGGCGGCGAATGGCAAACAAGTCGAGCAATACAAATCGGGCAATGAAAAAGTCTACGGCTTTCTCGTCGGCCAGATCATGAAAGCGACTCGCGGCAAAGCCAACCCGCACAAGCTCAACGAGATATTGCGCGGGAAACTCAAGAGCGGCGAATAACGAGTCAACCCTCGTCTAAGCGTGTAACGGCCAAAGTAAAAATCCGTCATGTCAGGGAAAGCGGCGTCCAAGTTCGGCCAGAAGAGCTTGGATACCCACCTAGCCCGGAATGACAGAATAGAAATTCGACTTTAACTCGACGGGGCCAAAAGCTTTGACGCCGAGCCGGTGCTAGCGGTCTAGCGATTAACCCGGGTTCATCCTCTCGCACCGGATTCGCCGCTGAATGGTCATCCCTACGGAATCGATGTACGCGCCTGCGGCCGAAAAGCTTGGGGTAAATTGATGATAATTCCATTCATGCCTTCTTGCTTAAGCGTTCGGAGCTGGCGCTCGGCATCGTCGCGCACGGAAAAATTCCCCAGCCGCACGCGCAGCGATCCTTCCATTCCGGCTTCGGTCAGCGAGACGGCGTAGCCGCGCTTCTCCATCGACTCAGCCCAACGCTGAGCTTTCTCTTTGTCACTAAACGCAAGCTGAATAATAAATCCTTCCAACGGTTTCGCCGCGGGTCGCGCGACGACTGGTTTCGGCGCCACGACTTCTACGGGCTTATTGGTGAGCAAAGCCAACTGCTCGCCGGCCGGCATTCCAACTGGCTTGGACGGCGTAACGGGGCTTGCCATGACCGGCCCAGGTATTACTTCAACGATCGGAGGCGTTTCGGTCTTCGCCACACTTACCGGCGCAACCGGTCTGGCTGCTTCAACTGCCCGCGCGGCTTCAGTCGGTTTCACGACTGGCGCGGCAGTAGCATCTGGCCCGGGCGTCATAAGCGGCAGAGGCGCAGATTTCACTTCCATCGGCGCCGGGTCAATCTTTACCGTGCTCATCGACGCAGGCGGTATCGTCATCTTCGTTTGCCGCGGCGGCTCGGCTGTTTTCACTGCCGGCGCCGGCAGTGCAAGCGTCTCTTGTTTCGGCGTCATCAGCGCGGGCAGCGGCCCCTTAACTTCGAGGGGCGTGTTTTCCACTTTTACCACATTCACCGGTGCCAAGGGCTTGGCTATCTCGACCGACGGCGCTGGCGCCGGTCTCACGGTTTCTATCATCGGCTGTTTAATCGGAAAAGGGTTTTCCGCATTGGCTGGCGCGGGCGTCGGCACGGGAATTTTTACCGGGTCCGCCAGAATCGGCGCCGGCGCTTTGACGACTGGCGCGGCAATCACGACTGCGGGTTTCTCTGCAACCGTCGGCTTAGGCGCCACGAAATTAATGGATTCGCGACGACCTTGTTCCGGCTTCTCAGTGCGCGCTGCATCGTTACTCGCGGCGGTCGTCGGCAAGGATTGAGCTGGCTCGACCGCGATCTCTAGAATCGGCGCTGGCGCCATCGGCGTCGCTGCTGCCGGCGCCGTTGAGCCCGGCTCAACTGGAGTTCGCGGCGCTACCGCAGGTGCCCATGGTTGGCGTTCACGGTTCGCTTGCGCCCTGGCCGCTTGCACCGGTTCAGTCAACGATGAGGAGCGCTCGGGTCGTTGATTGATGGCGACTGCTTCAGCGGGCGCTCGCTGCGCCGGCTTTGATGATTCCACTGTTGTTGACGCAGTCGCGGACTTGGCGCCAACCGCGGGAGATGTTTGCCCTGGGTTTATCGACGATTTAGCATCTACTTTGATCTCCCCGGGCGCGGGCTTTACACTCGCCACCGACGGCGATACCGGCTTGACCGGCTCAACCTGCGACGGCGCCTTGGTCTCTTGCACGGCAACCGCTGCGGCTTCTGGCGGCGCCGGCAAAATTGGCGTCGCGGCCAAATTGTCTTCCTGGATCGCGGGACGAAAATCCTGCCGCACTTCTTGCGGCCGGAATGAAACCAGATTAAGCGGCCCATCCTCTTCGACTGCGAAGATCACCGCATCGGCGAGCAAATCGTTTTGCTTGATCTCTTGGCGGATGAAGTTTCGCACTCGCTCCTTGCGGAAATAGATGATTGCGCGCTCTAACATCACGCGATTGCCCGCCTTGTCCGCCACCACGTTGCGCCACGCCAGATTTAATCCATAGCCGTTCAGTTCCTGGTCTTGATAAATGTCGCTATCGCCGTTCAATATCCCCAACAACTCCAAACCATAACGGGAGAAAAGCCGCTGGACCTTTTCGCTATGCTCCCCTCTGATTTCAAAGGTGTCCGGCGCGGCTAACACGACTTCAAGATAGCGCTCGTCAGCAGTTTTGGTCGCCGAATGAGTAAAGAAACCGATGCCGCCGACCGATGAGATATTATTGGCGAATTGCAACGGCGCGGTCTTTGAGTTTCGCGTGATCCGTTCAACCAAGCGATCCAAGTTGTCTTTATATTTCGCGCCCAGGTATCTCGCCTTCGCGGTGCTGTAGTAGGTCGGCGGAGTGGCGATCAATCCCGTAGCCGCTGGCTTTTTCGCTGGGCCATCGTCCAACAACGCACAGGCCCCCACTAGGAGCCCCAAAGCCACGAAAAACACTTGTGAAATTCGACTGATAATCATGGCATCTCCTGGAGAGCGAAGGCGACTGAGTGAAAGTTTTCTTGACACATTGCGACGATGACCTATAATGAAACGGCTTTTTGAGGTTTATACCATGACTATAAGTGCTGCTGATTCCAAAGACAACTATTATTTTCTAAAGCGAATCGAGAGATATTGATATGGCAATCGGCGAGCTTTTACTGGCTAAAGGAATTATTTCCGCGGAGCAACTCAACAAGGTGCTCCATCAGCAGAAAATCGCCGGCGGCCGGCTCGGTGACAATCTGGTCGCGCTCGGCTACATCAGCCGCGGCGACCTGGAAACTATCCTTCAAGAACCGCCGCCGGTGGCTAAAAGCATTGAAGCGACGGGTTTGGAAAGCAACTTTCTTCTCAATTGCTTGCTCCGCATCATGTATATCTCGGCCTTGCAGACCATTCCCGAGCTTTCCGAACAGCTTAAGCTCAGCCGTCAAATCGTCGAGGATCTGCTCAATTTCGCGAAAAAAGAAGCGCTCGTCGAGATCCGCGGTCAATCGGAAAAAAATCACAACATCCTGCGCTATGCCCTCACCCATGCCGGCAAAGAACGGGCGAGTGAAGCGTTGCGCATATGCGAATACCTCGGTCCCGTGCCGATACCTCTTGAAGAATTTCAGACTCAAGTTCAAAAGCAGACGATCACCAACGAAGTGATTAGCATCGAGAAGCTTCGGAAAGCGATGTCGCACTTGGTGCTTTCGGAAGAAGTCGTGCGCCGCCTCGGTCCGGCGTCAAACTCCGGCCGGGCGATCTTAATTTACGGCGCTGCCGGAAACGGCAAAACCTCCATCGCTGAGGCGCTGGTGAGCGCCTTCGAACAACCGGTTTATGTGCCCTACGCCATCGAGGCCGACGGTCAAATCATCAAAATTTACGACCCATCGGTGCATGTAACGTATCCAACCAGCGCCAACAATGGTCACCCCAGCGATGCGAATTCGATGTTTCTACCGCACCTTGAGCATGACCCGCGCTGGGTGCGTTGCAAGCGGCCCTATCTGATTACCGGCGGTGAATTGACCTTAGACATGCTCGACCTCGACTTCGATGTGCACTCGAAATATTACGAGGCGCCGTTGCAGATGAAAGCGATTGGCGGCATATTCGTGATTGACGACTTTGGCCGCCAGCGGGTGCGGCCGCACGAGTTACTGAACCGTTGGATATTTCCACTCGAACGTAAAATCGATTATCTGACTCTGCATACAGGCAAAAAATTTGCCGTACTGTTCGATCAATTGGTAATATTCGCGACTAATTTTCCGCCCGAGGAACTCATGGACCCCGCCCAGTTACGGCGCGTCCATTACAAGATGAAAATCAATCCGCCAACCGTGGACGAATTTAAGGAAATCTTCCAACGAATTTGCGACTCCTACGGCCTAGAGTTTTCCGAGGAGATCATGGCCTACTTGCTCAACTCGTTTTACATCAAACACAAGGTGCCGTTCGCCGGCTTTCATCCCAAGTTCATCGCCGAGCATGTCATCGCCGCCTGCAACTATCTCGGCACGCCGCCGCAGATCTCGCGGCAACTACTGGTCGACTCGCTTGAAGATATGGCCATCCTCCCGAACGCGCCAGCGGCGGAGTCTGCCTAGATGGCCAAGCCGCTCGCGCTGATCATTCACGGCTCCGATACGCCGCTAACGACTATATCCAAGCTCGTCGAAGCGCGCGATTGCTCGGTGCATGTGAGTCGATCGATCGAAGAAGCCGAGCGCTTTCTTGCTGCGTTTCCAATCGAGCAACAAAAGTTCATCTTTGCCGATCTCTCGTTATGCCACGGCTCAAGTTGGCAGGGACTCACGGAGCGGCTGAGGGGAAACCCGGATCACCTAGCGCTCGTCTGTTACGATCCAAATCATATTCAAACCCTTTACGGATTGTTTGGCCAGGTTGGCCAGCCGGAGGCGGATCCAAACGACCCCTTCGCGGTCAAGGCGCCGTCAATGATAGGCGAAACGCCGGTTTTTCACGAGATTCTCAACTTGGCTAACCGTTATGCTATGCACGACATTACGGTTCTAATCACCGGCGAAACCGGCACTGGCAAAGAAGTCATGGCGCAATATCTCCATTCCCATGGACCGCGCGCCGATAAACCGTTCGTCGGCTGCAACATGACCGCGATCCCGGAAACCTTGGTCGAGAGCGAGCTATTTGGCTATGTCAAAGGGGCGTTCACCGGCGCCGACCGAAACAAGAAGGGATTGATCGAAGCCGCTGAAGGTGGCACGCTTTTCTTAGATGAAATTGGCGAACTGGCGCCGTCCGTTCAGCTCAAGCTGCTGCGCTTTCTAGAAACCCGGCAATACTATCGGGTCGGCGAATCGACGCCCAAAACCAGCGACGTCAGGATCATCGCCGCGACCAACAAGGAACTCGAAGAAGCGATCCAAGGCACCGGCTTTCGCAAGGATCTTTACTTTCGTCTAAACAGCGCGCGGATCATACTGCCGTCATTGCGCGAGCGCAGAGCGGACATGATCCTACTGATCGCGAACTTCGTCTACCAGGCCTGCAGCCAGTTTCACAAACCACTGAAAAAACTCAGCAGCTCAGCCAAGGCGCTGTTTCTCGACTATCCGTGGCCCGGTAATATCCGCGAGCTCAAAAGCGTGATCGAAAGCGCCGTGATGGTAGCCGATGGCGATTACATGACGATCACCGATTTGCCAATGAATTTGCAGCAATATGCCACCGGCCACCGCGAAGAGATCGGTAACCGCGCGATCAAGAATATGGAGGAGGGCGAGCGCACTATCATCGAAGACGCGTTGCGCCAAACCAACGGTAATAAAGCTCGAGCGGCGGAAGCGCTGGGGATATCGACCCGCACACTTTATCGTAAGGTGGAAAAGTTTGGCCTGGCCGGATAAACAGCTAGGCGCGCCAGTTAAACTCGCGACGCAAACGCTAGCCGGTTTCTACACCTCAAAGAGCGCCTCTAAGGGGCCATTTTCAGCATCAGTCCGAAGCCCATTTCTTTAGGAAAACCAGAAACATAGCTGGAACTTTGCGCGCACAAATTTGTTCGCGCGGAACACAGTTGGGGGAATTCTCAAGTATTTTGGGGACAATTTTGTCCGAGTCGAGCTGAAAATACTGACTTTTTCGGCTGGTCATCGGTGGCAACCGTTTTGCTTAGATAACAGCAAGCGCTCCAAGCCCTACTCGATTACTCTGGCTAGGGACAGCGTGCATCATGCTACCAGCGGAAAAACAAGAAAATCAGCCATCGACGGCTGTGGCGAACTTAAACGTTGCGACACCGAGCAGTTTTGGCAAGGTATTGGGTTCCATCCAAGGCCTGCAACAACGCCTCAACGACTTTGCCCTCGATGATGTCATCGGCGCGGAAACAAATCTCAAAACGCTAATGCAACAGATCCTGCCCATGCGCGATCGTCTCGACAGCATCGCGGAATTGAAAAATGTCGTTGCTAACGCGAATCAGCTAATCCACGACATCCCTGAGGAAACTTTTGATCTGGTTGGCCCGGATAGCTTAGAAAAGCACCCGCAACTCTTCGCGATCGTCAAAGCGAGCAAGCTCATTCGGTTTCATCGACTGATGAAAGCTGCGCGTGCCAGCGCGGACGCTGTGTCATTCGACGTCGAAGCTGGGCAGCTTCACATCGACGCTGTCGCGCCCAAAACCATGCCGGCGCCGCCGCAACCGGAAATAATCCCGCAAGACAATCCGGCAGAGAATAAACTAGCTCCCGAAACTGCTGTCGCGTTAACCGCAAGTGCCGTTCAGCTTGGCGCAGAAGACAGCGGTCAAGCAATGGGTATCGAAGCCCCGGTCGCATGGGCTTTCGAAGCGGCGCAAAGCGAGACCAAGAATTCACCGACTGCTGGTGATGAAACCGCGGCCAATTTCACCCATGTGATCGCAGATGAAAACGCACCGGTTGAGGCCCATGCTAAAGTCACCGACGCCGCTGACTCCGCCAATGAGAATTGGCATACTCCCTTCCCTCCTGAGTCGCCGAACGACGCCGCCATCAAAGCACCGACCCGCGTTGAGACTCCAGCCGTTGCGCTCATTGAAGCGCCAGTAAAATCCCTAGTGACCCAAGCCTCCCCCATCGACGCTCAAACGAAGACTGACATCGCTGAGATGGCAAGGCGCAATCACCTGTCGCGGAGACAGAAGAAACAAGCGAGACAGAAAAAGCTAGCCGAGACCGAGAGCAAACTTGACGAATCGAAGGCGTTGGTTCCAGCCAACAGCGGCATCAACCAACGGCTCCTCGATGACTTGATCGAGAGCTATGGCGACTTCGCAACTACGCCGAATCTGCCCGTCCCAGTGCAAGTTCCGAAGCTGGCCAAAGTTAAATCCGTCGAGCCGGCGGTTCTGCCCACGCCAGAGTTCGAAAAACCACTGGAAGATAGCCGCAGCGCGCCCAATTTACAGAAGGCTGGCGAACTCGACCGTCAACTCAAAAAAATCATCAAGGACTACGGCGAGAACGATCTCTACTCCAAGCAAAGCTCGGTAAACCTGACGACCGGCGGCATCGCAGTATTCGTGGTTTTAGGTTTGCTGCTCGGTGCGCTCTATTATTTCAAAGCCCCGACCACGGTGGGCTCACCACAGACCCATGCCGTGACGCAACCGTCCCAGCCGGCGCCGGCCATGTCGCCTAATACGTCAAGCAATGACGGGCGTAACGGCGCCGGCAGCAGCAGCAAAAACGGCAGTCGCGAAGAACCAATGGCTACGGCAAAAACAGCTACGAACGAAAAAAAATAGCGGAGGGTTGAACAAGCACATGAAGAACGAATTGCAAAATCTCACGGAAGATATCTCGCGGCTCTACGAGGACATCACCCAGAAGGCCGAGTCGCTGGGCCAGATCGACAGCATCACCCGGCTCTACGACGAATTGCAGTCGCAGTTACACGGCATTTCCACAGAGGAAGTGGATCTGCTCCAGAGCCAAATCAAATCCACCCTCGAACAGATGGTCGGCATCAGTAAGAGCCTCGCCGTCATCAAGACTTTAAAAGTCACGTTGAACGGCCACGACGAATTCGCCGACCTAACCAAAAAAGTTCCAGGCGGCAAAGGGCGCACGATGGAGGACCGTTAATTCGCCGGCTGATCACGGACCGACATCATGCAAGGTAATCTCTCACAAATCAGCCTGACTGACCTGCTCTTGCTCGTGACTACTGGCAAGAAGTCCGGGGTCTTGAAGCTTGCCCGCGGCAAAGAATCGGTCGAAGTGTACTTGGCTGACGGGAGCATCGTTCACGCCGTCTGCCCGATCGGCGAAGGGGAAAAAGCGCTTCTTTATCCAGTAACATGGGGTGAAGGAACGTTTAGTCTTCTAGCCGATGGGACGACCCCGACAACCACGATCCAAAAATCCGCCGCTGAAATACTCGACGAAGTAAGAGCGATGACCCACGAGTGGGAGATTATCTTGGAGTTAATTCCCACCGGCAATGTCATCTTTCGGATCGCCGATCTAGGCGAAGAGCAAACCGGCCCGATCACCGTTCCCAACGTCGGTTGGCGCATTCTCAGCAAGCTCGACGGCGTGCGCCCGGTGCAAGACGTCGCCGAGGCCTTGCGCATTCCTTTTGCCTACGTCGCCAAGGTGATCTACAACCTGCATAAGTCCGGTTTGGTTGAGATCGCGGCGCTGGTTAAAAAACCGCTTGTCGACATTGTGCCGCCAGCGTTGTTAAATCGTGTTACCGGCATATTGACGGAGGTGATCGGCCCAATGGCGCCGCTGGTATTGCGCGATCAAATCGAAGCTCTTGGCGAGTCGTGGAATAGCTTTCCCGAATCGAAGCTCGATGAACTCGTCACACTCGTCAGCCGCGAGATTGCTGACGGAAAACTCAAAAACCGGTTCGAGGAGTCGATGTTTCAAGAGATCTCGAATTTCAAACAGTTCTAATTTCGCTGCACCAACCCTGTGGAGGAAATCTGATGGCGCAAGACAGTGTGACCGTGGAAAATTCCAAATTCGCAAAGCCTGCATCCATTAACTGGCAGCGCGGCGGACTTAAAAGGAAAATCACTTCGACGTTTGGCGGCCTGATCTTGGTCTTGGGACTTTCGGTGATTGGAATTGTTTACTACTTCACCAACAACGCCCTGCAAAAACAGGTCGAGCTGCGCGCCACCGCCATCGCCACCAACCTCGCCGACGCCGCCGCTGGATTCGTGTCGCGCAAGGGCGCGCTGGAGCTTGACGCGCTAGCCGCCAAGTATGGCCGCCTTGACGGCGTTGCCTATGCCTTCATTCAGGATCCCAAGGGAGAGATTCTTGCCAGCAGCGTGCAACCTTTTCCGCTGGAACTTAAAGACGCCGGCGGCGCGAACAGCGCGTCGCGAGTAACTCGATTGCGTGGCAAAGAGATCTACGAGACTCGCTCCGCGGTACTCGAAGGACAGCTCGGCACAGCGCGCGTCGGCCTGTGGGCTGAGACCGTTCATGACGATATGCGTTCGACGCTGTTGCCGATTGTCGGCCTAATAATCGCTTGTTTAGCTCTCAGCATCGGCTTATCGGTCATGCTCGCGAGCAAAACTATCCGGCCGATCTTGGATCTGAAGGCGATCGCCGACGACATCAGCCGCGGCCGCCTCGACACCACGGTGTCCATTCAGAGCAACGATGAGATTGGCGAGTTGGGCCGCTCCCTAGAGCGTATGCGTGCGAGCCTGCGCGCTGCGATGATTCGCTTGAACCGGGGCTAGTATGAATGCGTTGATACCATTGACACAATTAACAAAGGGGAAATCGATGAAAAGCAAACTCGTCAGAATTCTAACGGCGCGACTGACCGTGTCGCCGCTAGCGCTGCTAGCGATGGCCGCGACTCTGTCCACCGGTATTTCGCTGGCTGCCGATCGGCCGCTGCAAAAGATCAACGTCGCTTACAGCTCAATCTCCGGAAACGTATCGCCGCTGTGGGTGACCCAAGACAAAGGGCTGTTTCGTAAATATGGCCTGGAGGTTCAAGCGATCTTGATCGAATCCGGCACCACCACGGCACAAGCCTTAGTTGCCGGCGACATCAGCTTTGCGTCAGTTGCCGGCCCAGCCGCGATTCAGAGCAACCTGCGCGGCGCCGACGTCGTGATCATCGCCGGCGTCATCAACACGCTGACGTTTCAGCTCTACACGGAGAGAGGCATTACCAGGCCGGATCAATTCAAAGGCAAATCCCTTGGCGTAACCCGCTATGGCTCGGCAACCGACTTCGCGATGCGCTACGCCGTTGAAAAGTACGGTCTGGACGCGAGTAAGGATGTGAGCATTTTACAATTGGGCAATCAGCCGGCCCAGCTCGCGGCGCTCGAAGCTGGCCGAGTCCAAGGCGCGATGCTATCCGCCCCGACTTCGCTGCGCGCCAAGAAGCTCGGCTTTCCCATGTTGGCCGACCTGCAGATGCTTGGCTTGGAATATCAACACACCAGCATCGCGACCACGAAATCCTTGCTCAAATCGAAGCCCGACCTAGCCCGGGATTTCATGCGCGCGTATATCGAAGGCATCCACTATGCCAAGACCCATCGTAGAGAAACCATGGATGTCCTCGCCAAATACCTGCGCACGGACGACAAGGAGATCCTGGACGACACCTATGAATCGATCATCACGATGTTAGTTCCCGAGAAGCCCTATCCAACGCTAAAAGGCGTGCAGATCATCTTGCGCGAGCTAGGCGCCAAAGATCCCGTAGCCCGCTCGGCGCGCCCGGAACAGTTTGTCGATCTGAGTGTGATCAAAGAATTGGACAGCTCTGGTTTTATCGACCGCTTGTATAAACCCGCTGCAGTCGCGAAAGCCGCACCGATTAAGGAACCCGTCGCTGCTGCCCCGGCAGCGAGCAAAGATAGGCCGCCGGTGCAAGTCGCTGAGGCCAAGACTAAGCCGGCTACCACGGAAGAAAAAGTCAAACCGGTCGCCAAGCAGATTGCGCCGGCAACTGACAAAGCGCCAGCGCCAACCCCTACTGTGAGGGCAGGCGCGCAGCAGTATACGGTCAAAGCCGGCGACACGCTCAGCAAATTGGCCGAACGGTTCTACAACGCCACCGGCAATTGGGAACAAATTTACGAGGCGAATAGAGAAGTGGTTAAAAACCCCAACTACATCTACATCGGCCAGAAACTAGTCATTCCGGCGGACGGATAAGACCCGCCCATCGTTACCACTACCTAAAAAAAGAGCCGGGCGGATAAAACCGCTCGGCTCTTTTTTTGCTGCGCTTGCAGGTTCATTGTGAATACGTTTTGACCACGAAGGACCCAGCCCGGCAGAGCCGCAACCAAAGAAAAGAATTAGCCGCAAAGAACGCATAGATCGCAAAGAAAGATGCGGGAGGGCGGGTTTTCTAACCCGCCCTGTTGAGACCCGGAGAATCAACCGCAGAAAGCGCAAAAGGCGCAAAAGGGATATCGATCTTGTAGGGGCGCGATTCATCGCGCCCTCGGACAGAAGATGGGAACCATTTTGCCGCAAAGAACGCAAAGTACACAAAAAAGGAATAGGTATTTGTAGCGGCGGGTATGAAGCGCGCCCGATAGGCTTCGGCGCATCGAAAAATTTCAAGCATAGTAGGACGAAGAGTACGAAGTTCGGAGTTTTAATCATCCGAACCCTTTGTGTCCTTCGTAATGCTATAGCTGCGAGTTTTTGCAGCTTGCGCAAATTTTCTCGCGGTGTGCGGCCAAGAAGGCGACCAGCCGGTCGCCCCTACAAATCCGATTCCTTTTTGCGAACTTTGCGTTCTTTGCGGCTAATTCTCTTCTCTTCTTCGGTTGCGGCTTCGCCGCGCTGTGATCTTCGTGGTGCGGTCGAATTTTCTCATTGGTGCCTGTCAGCCGACGAGCTTCTTAATATCCGCGAAAGCGTCGATGACGCGAAAATCCTGCTGGTAACGGTCGATGGTTTCGCCGATCTGCTCGATCTTTTCGTAAGCTAAGTTGCCAAGAAAATCCCCCGCCTGTTGCAAATACTTCACCTTGCGCGGTTCGATCTTCATCAGCCGCGCCGCCGTGGCATCGACGGCGACCAGGTCGTCGCCGAAGAGCAAGACACCGCTCGGCTTGGCCTGACCCTGGATCGGACCGTTGCCCTCCATGCCGACGATGCCATCGACGATGGCGAAGCGCGGCAGCGGCAGCGAACTATTGATGTCGACAATGCTGCCGTTGATGCCCGCCCAGTGAAGCGCATTTTTAGGCCAGCCATAAACCGAGCCCGGCACCACGCCGAACATGTTTTTTAACGACAACGTCACCCCGGCCCAATGATGCGTCTTAAGTTTAGGCATCGAGACCAGCAAATCGGCGTGGTACAAAGTCTCGGGCAGATACATTTGCTTGAAGCGCGTATAGCTGCTCTTGAGCTGAGTCAGACGCACGTCGTCGTTGTTAAGATCGACGTAACGTACTCGATGTTCGCGGATCACGTCGTAGAGACCGGAGGCAGTAAGCAAATATTCGTTGTCGCGCCGATGGCCTGGCCCTTCCGCGACGATCACTTCACGGGCGCCAAGAGTTTTGAAAGCATCGATCGCCGCCTCGACCAACGCCGGGTGGGTGTTGATAACGCCTTTCGGATCGAACTCCACCAAGTTAGGCTTCAAGAGCACCCGCTTCCCGTTTACCTCCAAGCGACAAAGCTGAATGCCGCGTTGAATGACATCGCGCAGCGGCTTGCGATAATCGGCGGCAGCCAATATCGCCACTTTCGATTTCACCGGCCGGATGAAAGCTTCGCGCGCCCAGCGCTGCTCACGTTCGCAGGCGCCAATCAACGGCGCCAACGTTGCCGCGGCGGATGCTGTGAGAAACTCACGTCGGTTCATGGTCATCTTTCTCGGTTATTCCGGTTCCCCATTGGGAAAAAACCGGATTGCACCGCCGAGGCGCAGAGTACGCAGAGGTCGGACTAGTTTCTAATCATAAACTCTTTACTCAGCGCCCTCTGCGGTGTAATCTCCGGGCCCGGCTAAACAGGCAAGCCTGAAGACCCTCTTTGTTAAATGCGAAAGTAACGCGCGCCATCGCCCATTGCCAAGATCGCTAAAGCCAAAGGCTTGGTTTCGCCGAGAAATTTGGTTTTGGCAAAGCGTTGTTCGAGTGATTTTTTTAACCATGAGCTATCCTGCTGGTAAAGAGAAAAACAAATAATCGCCCAGCTCAATGCCAGCCCCGAGTCGACGCTTTTCATCATATCGCCGAGGGCGCCGAGGCTCAGTTGATTTTCCTTGCGCAGGCGACGCTCCTGAGTCGCGATCAAAGCCAAAGCGGTGGTGTCGGGATAGGGCCACAGTTTTTCTTCGTACACCTCGGCGTTGCCGGAGTTCCAACCGCCGCCGTCGCACATGCGGTCGTAAATCATCAGCTCGGCCTGTTCGAGGCGTTGTTGGACTGCGCTCGCCGGCAGATGCGCTTGTAGTTTTTTCACCGCGACCATGAAATAACTGGTGGGCTCGACCCAACTGAAATTACCGGTCGTCCAAGGCCAGCCGATCAAATCTCGGTTTAGCCGGACAACTTGTTTTTGACCAGTAACAAAGAGAACTATTTGCGCTAGTAAGCCAGGCTTTCCGCCTTCTTGTGCGAGTGCCCACTGGCCGGCTTTGACGACTTGAGGGCGATACTCCGGCACACTGCTGAGCGTGATAATTGCGATGGCGGTAGCCCATGACGGCCCCTTGGCGCTGTCGCTGATCGGCCAACTGCCGTCGGCATTCTGACGCTCGATCAACCAGCGCATGCCCTTTTCCACCGACGCTGAAGCGCCAGAGTTTTTGCCGAGCGACTGGAGCGCCAACACCGCAAGCGCCGTCACCTCAGTGTTGCTCCGCCTGCGCGCAACCGCGCCCCACCCGCCGTCGGGGTTTTGCAGGGTCAACAATAGGCTCGCGGCTTCGTCCAGCATGATCAACGCCCGATTGAACAACCCTCGGCTCTAAGAGACTGTGTCGCCATGCGCACAGTCCTACGGATGTCATCCTGAGCGATAGCGAAGGATCTGCTTTTTCCGATGCCGAGCAGAAAGCAGATTCTTCGGCTTCGCCTCAGAATGACATTGCGACACAGTCTCTAAGCCGAGGGGTTCTGAATTTGTCGCCTCGAAGTCGACTTCCTTTCCGTCATTCCGGCCTTATCGTCACCCCGGTGAAAACCGGCGCCCATCCCCTCCCCTTAACCTGGATACCGTTTTTCAACGGTATGACGGACGCTTTCGGTCACCTGGATGCCTGCCGGAGTTTATCCTGAGCCAAGTCGAAGCGCCGGCATGACGGATTTTCACTTCGCCTGAAGCATGCCCTGAGCGTCCTGAGCCTGGCCGAAGGATCGAATGGGCGAGGGATTTCAACCATCCCCGAGTCGGTACATATCAGTACGAGAAATTGAGGCGCGGCGAAATCAAGACGGCTGCGGGCGCTCAGAGACTGTTGAGCGAAGCGATTTGCGGTGTGGAATGCGTTCGGCCGTTTCCCCGAACGACCGCCTCGGCATACTCCGGCAGCGGATGGGCTACCGCATCCAGCGGCAGAGTAATGAGAAACGTCGTACCCTTGCCAAGCTCGCTGGTAACCTCGATCCGTCCGCCCATTAAATCCAGGTAATTCTTAACGATATAGAGGCCCAGGCCGACCCCGCCGTAGCCCCGCGTGACCGAGCCGTCGATCTGCTGAAACATGCCGAAGATCGCGCCGATTTTATCGGCCGGAATGCCAATGCCGGTGTCGGCGACGCTAATCTCGACAGCGTCATTCCCCGGTAGGCAACGGGCCGAGATGGCAATCACGCCACACTCGGTAAATTTGATCGCATTGTTGATCAGGTTTTGCAGCACCGCTCTGAGCTTTTCTTCGTCGGTCCGGAGCACCGCCAGATCATCGCGGAATTGCCAGGTAATCTCGCGATCGCTGGCGTCGGCAAAGCGGTAACTGTCGCGCAGCTCAATCAACAGCGCGCCGAGATCGATATCGACGGGCGTCACCCTAACCGTTTGGGCATCGATCGTGGTGGCACGCAGCACATCGTTGATCATATGCAGCAAGTTGATCGACTGGTTCTTGATCTTATCCAAGGCCGATTCCTGCTGCGAATTGAGCTCGCCAAACATTTTTCCATGCAGAACTTCGGCGTAACCCTTGATCACATTGAGCGGCGTGCGCAGTTCGTGCGAGACCACGCCGAGAAATTCATCCTTGGCCTTGTTGGCTTCTTCGAGCTCGATGGTCTTGCGCCGCACCTGTGAGAATAGCTTGGCATTGCCCACCGCGACGCCGAGATGATAAGCCAGCGCATGGATCAACCGAATATCGCTCTGACTAAAGGCGCGCGGTTGCTTGCCGAGAAAATTCATCACACCGACGCACTCGCCGCCGGCCCTGATCGGAATCAGAAACGAACTGCGAAATCCAAGCTTGAGCATGGACTTGCTTTGAGCGGTCCGTTGGTAGGCTTGATCGCTCGCCATGTCTTCGACGAACATCGCCGCACCGCTCTCCATCGCGCGGCCCACTCGGCCATGACCCATCCGATAACGGGCAACCGGCACGAACTCCTCCGGAAAACCGATATGAGTGACTAGCTCGACATCGTCGCTGTCGTCCTGGCGCCAATACACTCGCGCGGCGTCGAAATGAAAAATCTCTAGAATCTTCACCGTGGTTTCGCGCAGCAACACGTTCATGTCCAGCGATTGGCCGGCCAGACCGGCGAACGAATAGAGCGCGCTTAGCTCCTTGGCTTTAGCGGCGGTCTGTTCATACAGATTGGCATTCTCGACGGCGATGGCGATCTGCTGGCTCATCGAGGTTAAAAGACGATTTTCCACTTCCGTGAGCCTGCGCGTCTCGGCGCCGGCAAATACGGCAACGCCCCAGGTAATTAGTTTGGTTTTTAGCGGCAGCATGGCGACGAAACGGCTGCCGGATTCCTCCGCGGCCTGGCTTGAGCTTAGCTCTGGATAGCGCGCAACGGTCAACGCATCGCCGAATATGATCGGTTCCCCTGACGCCGCGACTTGGTCGATGAAAACTTCGTCGCGCCGCCAGTTCGTCTCTTCGACTGCCGTCTGCGGTCGACTTTCACAGCCGGCCTTCAGCTCCAGCTTGGTCATCTCGCGGTTGAAAAGAAAAATCCGGCTGGCGTCGAAATGAAAGTTTTCGGAAATCCTGGCCACGGCCTCTTTCAACGTCACACTGAGATCCAGCGACTGGCAAGCCGCGGCGGTAAAGGCATGCATCGCCAATGCTTCGCTCTCACGGCGGCGAATTTCTTCAAACAGACGCCCGTTGTGGCTCGCCACCGCGGACAGGCCGGCGAGGGCGGTGAGAAAGTCGATTTCATCGTCGTCAAAGGCATGCTCTGCTCGGGTGTAAAAAGCGCTCAAGCCTGCGGCGCGCCCGTCGGTCTGGACGTTGGCGATGGTCAGAGGTATGCGATTTTCCAAGACGGTTTTTTCAAAGTCGTGCACGACGCGTGGATTCTCGGCGCGCCATGCGTCTTCGTCGAGATTGCGGCAGGCCACCGCCTCCAGCTCCCGCGTCTGTTGGTTGAATAAACGAATCGTCGCCACGCCGGCCGGCAGCACGAGATCGATTTTTTCAAGCAAGACCTTGAGCATGGCGCCGAGGTCGAGCGTCGAAGAGATCGCCATGTCGATTTCACGCAGCGCTTCAATACGCTCGAGCTGGCGCTGCACCCGCTTTTTGGCGCTCTCAGCTTCATTGTCGCGGCGCTCGAGCAGCGTCGCCATGGTATCGAGGGAGGCGGCAAACCGGTCGACTTCATTTTTACGCCGGCCCAGGCCGGTGCGCGCGCTGAAATCGCCGGCGCCGATGCGCGCCGTGGTTTTCGCCAGTGACTTCAGCTCGCGCACCAACAATGCGTCGCCGAGATACCAGACCGCCAGCAGCGCCAAGGCTCCGACGGCGAGGAACGCCGCGAGATTGCGCTTGAGAAACCAATTGGCATCGGCGAGCGCGATCTCTTTCGGGATGCCGACGTGGAGAAAGATTTGTCCCTGTCGTGACGAGCTTCCGATGGTCGAGAAGCCGTAGAGCCGCTGTTTGCCGTCGGCTCCGAGCGCCTCCGCGACACCTTCTCCGCGCGCCAAGGCAATTTTGAAAATTTCGGCGTCGCGAAAAGACTTACCAACGAATCCCTCGCTTACCGGGTAACGTGACAAAATGGTGGCATTGCGATCCGAAAGGGTAACAACGGAGCCCGGCGGCAGGCTGGCGATCTTTGCCGATTGGTTGAGCCACGCCAGATCCACCGAGAGAATCACCACCGCGGATAGCTGCTGGTCGCGATCGAAAACCGGATAGCCAAGACTGACCGAAGCTTTTCCCGAAATGCGGCCGATTTGATAATTGCCGATCGCCAGCGCCTTTTGTTGGACCGTTTCCTGGAAATACGATCGATCAGCGATATTTACCGCCATCGGCGTTGGCCGTCCGCTGCAGACCACGTCGCCGTCGGGATTGGCCACTGCCAGATTCGCGTAAATGCGGTATTTGTCCAGTAAGCGCGCGAACAAAGCGCCGCAAGCCTGCGCGTCGCCGTTGCGCACTTCGGGAAGTTCGGACAATGCCACCAGCAAATGGCCGGAGCTATCGATCAGGCTTCGCTGGTTGGCGGCGACCAGGCGCGCCGCGCGGAGCGCCTGGTTCTCCGCGTCGCGCACGGCCTTCTGACGCTGTTCGCCGGCGTGATAAATGATCAGTCCCAGCGCCGGCAGCAGCGCGACGAACACCAGCTGAAATAGGCGAGCGCGTAAACCGGAATTGATCCTGATGCGAAATCTCACTTTAAGCTGCCGATCCTGTTACTGATGACCAGTCGAAATTTTGCCTAGCAGCGACAAGTTCAGCAAGCGTTATGCCAGAGATTGCCTGGATGGGCGCGGCGCTATTTTGGGAGCTTCTTAGGAATTCGCGAACAAGCCATCCCCCGGTTGCCGGCGACGGGAAATGGCATGGAGTCGCAGCCTGCGTCATATTTTACCGCAGGTTTGGAAGACAGCGCACTGCGTTTTTAACCGCGGTACTTTGGCATTGGGCTTAACAATGATAAGATTGCGCGGTTAACGGATGCACCCCGGCAACTTGCCCGTACCTACCGCAACAGGAGACCCACTTGACCAAAGCCATCGGACTCGATTTCGGTACCACCAACAGCACCGTCGCAATGGCCAGCCTCGACCGCGCGATTACGCTCGCCCGGTTCGGCGCCGACACGACGTATCGCTCGGTCCTCTACTTTGCCGAAAATGAAGACTCGCGTACGGGCAAGCTACGCGTGGCCGCCGGTCCCGAGGCGATTCAAAATTATCTCCACACGAAGTCACCGGGGCGGTTGATCCAATCGACCAAGTCCTATCTCGCCAGCCGTCTTTTCACACAGACCCAGATCCTCGGCGAAACTTATGGTTTAGAGGAGCTGATCGGCATCCTGCTGCGCCACCTGAGGAAAGCCACGGAAGCGCAGTTCGGCGATCTCGGCGCGACTTTGGTCGCCGGCCGTCCGGTGCATTTCAGCGGCACCCGGGACGAAGCGGATGATGAGTTCGCGCTCGGCCGGCTGCGCGCCGCCTTCGCCAACGCCGGCTTCAACGACGTGCGGTTTCTTCCCGAGCCGGTCGCCGCCGCTTACAAATATCAACAACGGCTCACTCACGAAGAGCTGGTGCTGATCGCCGACTTCGGCGGCGGCACCAGCGATTTTTCCTTGGTGCTCTTGCAAGCCAAACGATCCGCCCGCCGTGAGCCCGCCCATCAGGTGATCGGTAACGACGGCGTCGGCATCGCCGGCGACACCTTCGATAGTAAATTGGTGCGCAACTTGGTCGCGCCGCTGCTCGGCCTCGGTTCGGAATATAGAAGTCAGTTCGGCAAAATCTTGCCCGTGCCCAACTGGCTCTACGAACATCTCGAGCGCTGGCACTATCTGTCGTTCCTCAAGACGCGCAAGAACATGGAGCTGCTCAAGCAGATCCAATACCAAGCGCTCGAACCGGAGAAGATCGACGCCCTGATCGACCTCGTCGATCACGATCTCGGCTATCGTTTATATCGCGCCATCGAAACAGCCAAGTGCGCGCTCTCGGAACAACCGAGAACTCAGTTCCGCTTCGACGAAGCGGTCATGGCGATCGAAAATCCGCTGAACCGTAACGAGTTCGAAGACTGGATCGAACCTGAAGTAAGACAAATCGCCAACTGCGTCGACCGCCTGCTCGCCAAGTGCAATGTCACGCCGAGCAATGTGGACGCGATCTTCATGACCGGCGGCTCATCGTTCGTCCCGGCAATCCGGCGAGTCTTCGAACGAAAATTCCCCAGCGTGCCAATCCGCGCCGGCCAGGAGTTCACCTCCGTCGCCGAAGGGCTAGCGCTGCATGCGCTGGAGCTACTGAACGAAAATTCCCCAGCGTGCCAATTCGCGCCGGCCAGGAATTCACCTCCGTCGCCGAAGGTTTGGCGCTCCACGCTTTGGAGTTGCTCGGCTGAACCTCGACTCCCCTCCGTCTTTCCCGCGAAAGCGGGAATCCAGAATGGCGGGTTTTAAACCCGCCCAACGTAAACTCATTTGACACCAGCCGTGCCACCGATTTACAAGTGGCTGCGAACAGACACCTAAGCGCTTCAATACTGCCCTTAAGGAGAACACGACCATGCCGATCATCGATGCCGACGCCCATGTGATCGAGACCGAGCACACTTGGAGTTTCATGATGGAAGAAGACCGAC
>JAERMN010000154.1 GCA_016844625.1 Deltaproteobacteria bacterium | reverse complement strand
TTACTGGTCAATGTATCATCAAAATGATTTCTCCTACGTTACTGTACACACGATGGGGCAGCAACGGTCAAAACGGCTATGACGTTTTCCGTCACGCGAGTGAAGTTGTCATTTCTCCAACAACCGTTTCATGCGCTCGACGACATCCGCCGGTTGCGCGATGACTTCGCGGGCGAGTGTTGCTAGATCTTCGCCGGCGACGGGGGCGACGTCGAGTCTTCTTTCTTTGGCTTGGGACTGAAAGTCTGGATCGCTCAGAGATTTCTTGAAAGCACTCTGGAGAATTTTTGCACGCTCCGGCGGCAGGCCCGGCGAGCTGACGTAGGGGCGGCCAAACGCTCCGACCGCAAGTATGATTGTCGCAAGGCGCTTACCGGCCTCCGGAGTCTTATGTTCGTTCATGAGCTCCCAGATGGTCGGAACGTCAGACAACCTCGGATCGCGTTTTTTGCCGGTTTGTACCAATATGCGGACAAAACCACTCTTGAACCAGCCGATGAGCGGTTCGCGTCCGAACAGGGTTTCGACAGAAATACCGCGACACTCGACTTCTTCACGCTCCACTGCCAATTCGACTTCTGGCCCATCCTTGTAGCCGGTGAGCGTATTGAACTTCGCTCCGAGGGTTTCTTCCAGCAGGTTTCCCACATAGTAGCCGGTCGAAGCCGTGCCGGTGGCGCCGCATTTCGGCGGCACCGTGGCTTTGCGCACGTCATTGATCGTTTTGTACGGTGTGTTGGCGCGGATGTAGACGAGCTGTTCGACCTGCGTCGGACTGCCGAGCCAAGTAAACTTCGGCCAATCGAACTGAACTTGTTGTCTGCCGACCAGTTGATCGAAATAGAGTCCGCTGCGAATCCCGCCGAGAGTAAGCCCATCGGGCTTGGCGACTTTGTAAACGTAATTGGCGGCGATCATCGCGCCGGCGCCGGGCATATTCTGGACGATGAAACTCGGATTGCCCGGAATATATTTGCCCAGGTAGCGGGCGATCAATCGCGTCCAGTTAT
Source organism: Deltaproteobacteria bacterium (assembly GCA_016844625.1). Taxonomy (GTDB): domain Bacteria; phylum Desulfobacterota; class Binatia; order UBA9968; family UBA9968; genus DP-20. Next base: position 10,149 of record JAERMN010000154.1, on the reverse strand, counting down.
CGTCGACGCTGCCGGCGCCGTAGCCGGCGACGATGCGGATGGTTTTGTCCTGGTAAAACGGCGCCTGCGCTGAGGCGTGGATCGGTGCAACGAGGACGAGGGCGAGAACGAACAGTATTCGCTTCATGACAACCTCCGGTGCGTGACTTGACGGCGGCGATCATAGCGAAAATGCAGTGACGCTTACAAGGGCGGGAAGCGGGAATAGAATTCACCACAGAGACGCGGAGTTCGCAGAGGTTCTTACTTTAATTCTGCAATTTCCCGGTGATGCTTTGGAAGGTGTTGTGCCTGCGGCAGATTCAGCTGAACAAAAAACGGACTGGTATGTGGAACTCTGGTAGAGATCGAGAACGAAGAGTCTGGCGAATTCCGTAGTGTCGCCCTTGACCGTATCGACCTTCAGCAAGCTGAAAAACCGTCAAATCACGGCGTGTCGGGTCTACCAGCCAAAGTTCGTCCACGCCGTTCGCTTCGTAAATCTTTTTCTTTTCGACTCGGTCTCTCTGTGCCGTGGCGAGGGATAGTATCTCGACGACTAAATTGGGCACGATCTTGAGAAACTGCCCACGACCGACATGCGGGCCTTTCGCCCAGCGCTCTACGGATATGAAAGAAATATCCGGTTCGAGCGTGTCTCGTGAAGGCAGATTGTATCCGGTGCTGGAGCCAAAGACTTTGCCAAGCTTTTTCGAGTCGACGAAATCGAATAACACGCGACTCATCCTCGCTTCGATCTCCCCATGTCCCCATCCCGCCGGAGGAGTCATAACGATCCTTCCATGAGTTAGTTCATAGTGATTGATGTCGGTAGCGGGGCGAGTCTCAGCCCAGCGTTTAAAGGCGCTTTGATTGAACCTATCGGTTGAAACAAAGGTGGTTTCCATAGTTCTTGCGGTTCCGGCGGGCATGTCGGAAACAATAGCAAATTTATTCTGTCCCGGCTAGGCGAGCCGATCGGCGGTACTGCCGATCGATCTCGACGCGGACAGTCGTTTCACGAATGTTCCTTGATGAAATCCGCGGCCCGTTCGGCGATCATCATGACGGTGAGATTGGTGTTGGCGTGGACGACGGTGGGCATGATCGAGGCGTCGCCGACCCACAGATTGTCGAATCCATGCACGCGCAGCTGTTGGTCGACCACGGCCATGGGGTCCGAGGCCGGGCCCATCTTGCAGGTGCCGACGCCATGGTAATAGCTGGTATACGACGACCGCGCGAATTTTTCCCAGTCTTCGGTGACGCCCGGCGAAAATAGCTCGCCGTAGAATTGACTCAACGGCTCGGTGCTGGTGAGGCGCTGGACGAATTTCATTGCGGCGAGCATTGCCGCGATGTCGTTCGGATGTTCCAAGACTTGCGGATCGATGTTCGGTAGATCGCTCGGATCGGCGCTCTGTAGCGTGAGCCTGCCGCGGTTGGTTTGCTCCAAAAGATTGCACGAAAAGCCGAGCATGTCGCCGAGCCCGGTTAGCGCGATCGCTTCACGGGGAATGATATGGAAATTGATGTAATCCCGTGCTGGATCGGTTTTGAAATAGAGCTTCAGAGTCGAGCGGCCGCGCATGAGCGATCCTTGTTTCGCTGGGTTGGCCTTAAAATTCATCGTCAGCATCGGATGATCCTGATAATTTTCACCGATGCCGGCCATATCTTGCACGACGGGAACTCCGAGCTGCTTGAGCTGCGCGCTTGGACCGATGCCCGATAGCATCAGGATTTGCGGCGAGTGATAGACGCCGGCGCTGAGCACGATTTTATCGGCGGTGGCGGTGAAGTCACCTCCATCTTTGCGATAGCGAACCCCCGTCGCGGTCTTGCCGCGCAGGATGAGCGATAGTACTTGGGCCTCGTCGATGACCGTAAGATTGGGCCGGTGGCGCGCCGGGTCGAGATAGGCGACGGTTGCCGACTGGCGCTTGCCGTCTTTGATGTTACGAGCCGTTGGCGCCACACCGTAGGGATTGGGAATGTTTTGATCGACGAAGCGCGGCACGCCCAGTTTGTCCAACGCTTTCAGCAGCGCTTGTTCCTGGTCGCCGAGTTGAGTGTCGTACAGATGTTTGCGCTTCACGTAAATCGGCCCCGATTTGCCGTGGATCGGGCTCTCGGGAAAGTCTTGATCAGCTTCCATCCGCTTTAACACCGGAAGAACTTTCTCCCATGACCAATCGGGATTGCCCTGGCGCGCCCAAGTGTCGAGATCGGCTTTGATCGGCCGAGGAATCGCCATCATGTTCACCGACGACCCGCCGCCGGTAATGCGGCCAGCCAGCGAATAGAACTCGCTGCCGTCGAAATTGCGCTTGGTCGGGTACATCTGAATGTAGGGGCTTTCGAGCAGCACGTAAGTTGTCTTCTCGGCATCGGCAACTGTATCGGGAATGGGCTGCGGGTCCGGCCCGGCTTCGAGTAAAAGTACTTTTCGTTTGGAATCTTCAGAGAGGCGCGCTGCAAGTACACATCCTGCCGAGCCGCCGCCAACAACGATGACATCGTAATGGTCAGACATGAAAAGCTCCTAAGATAATATCGTTCAAGGCGTTCAAATCGTTCAATCCTTCGACCGTTCGAGAAGCCTCACGGCAGGCTTCCTCGACGGCCTTTAGTTCAGAGCCCGTCGAGGAATCAGGATGAGCGGTCGGACTTCCGCTTGTGGTGAGCCCCGTCGAACCATGCGCTCCGTTCAAGGTGTTTTGACTGCACGAAACCCTCATTCATGGCGTTTGAAATCCAGCATGCCCTGGAGCTCGAGCCCTTCGATCTCCTGCAGCGTCCGTCCCGCGATGCCTTGCAGATCGCCGTACATTCCCACCGTCGCTTGCATGACACGGTCGATCTGTTCTTCGCGTTTAGCCCACTGCCGCGTTATCGCTTTTTTCTCCCGGTCCAAATCTTCTTTCATGGATGAGAAAGCCTCGACAATCGCTTGAACACGCTGGCGAAAGCGCGGGCCGGTGAGATAGCTGTAGACCATTTCCATTTTGGTCTGCTGGCCTTCGGAGGCTTGGCGGGCGGAGGCGACTTCGATCAAGGTTTGGCGCAGCGATAGCGCCACTGGTAGGGCGACTTTGGGATCGGCGACCCACACGCCGTCGACGAGACCGAAGGTGTCGATGTCCTTTGGCAACGCCTGGCTGATGATGACGGCGACTTCCGCTTTCGCGGCGCGTTGATCTTCGCGCAGCTTGGCGAGCCAGCCGTCGCTCCAGTTTTTTGTCCGCTTTGATTCCCAAAGGATCGTGCCGCAGATTTGGTTGAGCGGGCCAACGACGCGCTGCAAGACATCGCCGCCGAACTCGCCCTTCGGTACTGGTTGAATCGTGTCGCGGGGAAATTTCGCCGTGAGCAACGCTTCTAACTCCAGCTCCTGAACTTCTCCTTGAAGTTGTTGTGAACCCTGTTCGGCGCGCCGTTTTAAGTCTTCGATCTGCTTTTGCATCGCCGTGATGGTTTGATCTTTTTCCATCACCTTAAACTTCAGTTCTTCCTCGGCTTCCTTCTTAGCCTTCTCCCGTTCGTTGCCAAGATTGGCTTGTACGCGCTTCTCGATCGTCAGGTCCAACTCGCGCTTGGCATCGTCCAATTCACGCTCCTTGCGGATCAACTCGGCCTGCGCTTGCTGCGCTTCAGCAAGTTTTACATCGCGTTGTTTCAAGATGTCTTGGAGCGTATTGATTTCCTTGGATTTTTGATCGAGATCGTTGCCAAGGGCGAGCTTGGCTTTTTTCTCTTCTTCGGCGGCGATCTTTACGCGCTCTTGTTGGAGTTTTTGCGCGACTTGTTGATCGAGGTTCTCTTTCGCTTTCTCAAGGGTTGCCGTCTGCGCTTTTAGAGCGGCTTCGCGCTTGCCCATGTCTGCGTCCTTCTGGGACAAGCGCTGCTCGTAATCGCGCCGGATGGAATCCAATAACGGCGCGGCGAGGGATTCAGTCAGTTTGATTTCGGTTTTACACTGCGGGCAAATAACCGTCGGTTCGGCCATGGTAGTTCCTATTCGTGTTCGTGATTCGTGTTCGTCACGGATGGTAGCGAAAACGAAGTGAAGTGCCAAGGGAGAACGGGAAATTGGTGTAATGGAGTGGTGGAGTATTGGAGTGTTGGGCGCAAGATGTTCGGAAGAACTCTTGGGGTGATGCAGAAGCTCATGAGATCATTCAGACGTCTTCCTTGTCGTCATGCCGGCGCAGGCCGGCATCCACGGCGGTGAGGAAGTGGCGATCACGGAGAACCTGGATTCCCGCTTTCGCGGGCAAGACGGAAGGGGGTAGTCGACTGTGAGTCGACATTGTCCAATTCCCTCGGGTTCGAGCCGAGGGTTGTTCAATGATCGTCAGTTCTTCTTCCCCTCGCTCAAAACCTGATTGATCAATTCCTGCACCGGCTTCATGTCCTGCCAGGCGGGATTCCACATCTCCAGATATTTAACGCCGTCGCGGCGGCGCATCATGGGACGGACGTCGGTCTTGGGGATGTCGATTCTTAGCGAGTCGGTGAGGCCGGCGGCTTCGTGGTCGCGCTGCACGGCGATCTGGCCGTCGCGCGACAGTAACCAGTTGATGAGAATCTTCGCCGCATTGGGGTGTGGCGATTTGTCCATTAGGCCATATGCGCCGCCGGTGGCATCTAAGCCGGCGCTTTCCTTTAAATTGTTGGTGTCAAGGATTTGCACCGACAATCCCTGGTCCCTGGCGTCCAAAGTGTCGTCGGATTGGCTAAATAGCCACAGGGCAAATCTTTTCTGCGCCAGCCAATCTACGGCTTGGCGATAATCGCGCGAAAACGTCACGTCCATCTCGCTAAACAGGCGGCGCAAAAACTGCGGGCCAAGCTCCGGATGATGATAGATAAAGCGCGCGCCGTTGCGGCCTTCGCCGATTTTTACGTCAGTCGCGACGATTTTGCCTTTCCATTTGGGATTCAACATATCCCAGTAGGATTTGAATTCCGCCGGGGGATTGACCAGTGCCGTGTGATAGCTGGCAAAGCGCACGTACACGCTAGCCGCGGGAACGAAAAGATATTTGCCTTCGGGATCGGAATAGTGGTGCTTTTTCTGCCACCACTTCGATAGATCTTTGACCTCGGGAAGAATAAAACTGGTGTTGATCGGCTGCAAAATCTTGCCGCGATAAAAAGTGTGCGCCGAAGTGAGGCCGAAACGGATGACGTCGGTCAGATATTTTCCGGCGCGCCGTTCGGCCATGATGCGCGAAATCACTTCAGAACAGGACGCGGCGACCGATTCGATTTTGATCTTGGGATATTTCTTTTGGAACTCGCCGAGAAATTCGTGGCTGCCGCAGCCGGAATAAGTGACCTGGCCTTCCTGCTCGGCGGCCTTGAGGGTTTTGTCCCAATCGGCTTGCCAGTTGTCCGGGGACTCAGCTGCGCGCAGGGTTCCTGGGAATAGGCCTGATCCGACGGATAGGACGAGCAAGACGAATAGCCACTGTTTAATCATGTTTAGGGCTTACGAACTTTGGGCCTGTTACGTCAGGTCTTTTTACACCACGAAGGTCACGAAGGACACGAAGGTTTCGGATAATCTATTTTTGAACTTCGTGCTCTTCGTGTCCTTCGTGGTGAGATCGATCTTTCCCATCCAGCTAAGCGTGTCACGAAGATAGGAGCCGGAAAAACTCCACGGCGTTGCCGCAGACCATCTTGTGTTTTTCTTCTGCGGGCACGCCGGCGAAGTTTTTCTCGATGATTTTCAGTGAGTCGGGCCAGTCGGATTCTTGATGCGGGAAGTCGGAGCCCCACATGAGCATATCAACACCGATCTTGTGGCGCAGCTCGACCCCGACTCGGTCAAACTGAAAACCCCACAGACAGTGTTTGCGGATGTATTCGCTAGGCGGCTGCTTGAGCGGCTTAAATCCCAGCAAGCGCTCAGACCAGCGATGGTGGCGGTCGTAGCGCACGTCGCCGGCCTGCAAGAAAAATGGCACCCGCGGCGACGGCGCCGTTGCCGCGCGCCGGGCCGAAGCGGCTGCATTGCTCGACCAATTCGTGGGTGAGTTTTTTCATTAACTCTTCCGACTCATTGGGATACTTAAACAGCGGCCCTTTGCGATTATCGGCGCGATCGAGATCAACGTGCACGCTGATCGGCATGTTGAGTTCCAAGGCGCGCGCCCAGAAACGGTCGTCGGCCTCCGACGGATAAGCGTTGCCGCTGGGGAAGCCTTGCAGCAGGACGGTTTTGAAGCCAGCTTTGCTGCAATATTCCAACTCCTCGATGACGCTGTCCATGTCGCAGGCGAGCGGCAAGATGGCGACGCCGATTAAACGATTTGGATCGGTGGCGCAGTATTCTTCGGCGAGCCAGCTGTTGTAGGCGCGCACAATCGCCTTGTAGGCGTCGTTGTTTTCGACCCGGCGCCAAAACTTCGGCCCGCCTTGCTGTGACGGAAATAGCACCTCGGCGTCGATGCCGTCTTTGTCCTGTTCGCCGATGCGCTGAGTCGCGCTGCCGGTGCCCGGCGTGCCTTCGTATTTGCCATCGAAGGGCAGATATTCATCGCGCCCCTTGCCGCCGTAGAGATCCGCCGCAGCCGCGGGACGCTTGATCTTGTCGCCGATCAACCAGACGTCGCCGCCATGGGCTTGGCGCACCAGGCGCGGTGCTTGCTCGCGGTATTTTTCCGGCACGCGCGGGAGCCAGTGCTTTGAGTCGATTTCTAAGTGTGAGTCGCCGGAGATGTAACGATATTGTCTAGCCACGATTATTTTCCTCGCCTTCTTAGCAAACCCGGTACGTCGCCAATTTACCTCTGCGTTGCCACTCGATCCAAAGTAAACGAAAAATTGAAACTTTCGGCGATACTAGCCAAATTTTCGCAGCCTGCCAAGAGCATGTAGTAGCATCCGAAATCGCTGGACTTGGCGCGACGATCCGATGTAGACCGGACCGGGCGCGATGGTCGACGGCGTCGCGCGGAAGCCGAAAATTCAAAGCCCGAAGCGGACGTGAGTGGCGGATCAATGTAGCGTTTAATGGAGGTAGCGGATGGCGACAAAGTTTCGTGCTGACAATATCGGCAGCCTGCTGCGGCCGGCAGAGTTGCTTGAAGCACGTGCGGCGCTGCGCGAAGGGCGCATGGATGATAAGCAAGTGCGCGAGATCGAGGATCGCTCGATCCTCAAAGTTCTAGAAATGCAAAAAGCCGCCGGGGTCGAGATTTTTACCGACGGCGAGTATCGGCGCGATATTTTTACCGCGGATATCACCAAGGCGATGGACGGGCTCACGAAGAAAGGCCGCTTTACGCCCAACGAAGCGCCATTCTTAAAACAACACGCGCCCGGCCCGTTCAAAGTTTGCACGCCGGCGGCGATGCAGCATGCGATCATGCGCTACCGGCCGGGCGTGACGGATAAGTTTTACCCAAGGATGCATGACATGCTGCAAGACGTCGCCGCGATCATGCGCGAGGAAGTGCAAGCGCTGATCGATGAAGGCGCGTCGTACGTGCAGCTGGATGCGCCATCCTACTCGAATTTCTTCGACCAGACGCGCCGCGAAGTGCTCAAACAGAGCGGCATAAATTTGGACCAAGCGTTGGACGCTGCGATCGCGGCGGACAATGCGATGATTGATGGCATCAAGCGGAATTCCGACGTCGTTACCGGCATCCATTTCTGCCGCGGCAATAAACGCAGCGCTTGGGGCGCGGAAGGCAGCTACGAACCCATCGCGGAGAAAGCTTTCGGCTCGCTGAAGATGGACCGCTATTTATTGGAATTCGATAGCGATCGCGCCGGTGGATTCGAGCCGCTGTGTTTCGTCCCGAAAGGTAAAACGGTTGTGCTCGGTTTGATTACGACCAAGGAACCGGCGTTGGAATCCGAGGATGAATTGCTGCGCCGCGTCGAGCAGGCTCAAAAGTATGTGCCGGCGGAGAATTTGGCCGTGAGCACGCAGTGCGGTTTTGCCTCGGCGGCGTCAGGAAATTTGATCAGCTGGGATGATATGAAGCGGAAATTAGAACTTGTGGCCAAGATTGCCCGGCGGGTGTGGGGTTAGTTTAACGTTCAAGCCGTTCAAATAGTTCAAAACGTTTTTGGATTTTGACTGTGGAGCACTGGACAATTTGTTGTGTTCCGGTCTAAAAGTCTGCAAGGCATCAAAGCCGCAAAGAATTCTAATTTGGAGGAAGATAAATGACGCAGGTTGTGGGTCGGCCGACGCCGAGAGTTGAGGGCGAGTTGAAGGTGACTGGGAAGGCGCAGTATAGCGCCGATTTGAATTTACCGGAGACCTTGTGGGGTCGTTGTTTGAGAAGCCCGGTTGCTTACGCGCGGATCAAGCGCATCGATACCAGCAAAGCTTCGAAGGCGCCGGGCGTCAAAGCGGTGCTCACCGGTATGGATGTGCCGGGCCTACGCATCGGCCGGTGCATCTATGACACGCCCGTGCTGGCCGATGGCGTGGTCCGCTTCATTGGCGAAAAAGTTGCGGCCGTCGCGGCGGAAACCAAGCAGGCGGCGGAAGCGGCGCTGGAGCTGATCGAAGTTGAGTACGATGAATTGGCACCGCTGCTCGATCCGGTGGCGGCGGTCAAAGACGGCTCGACGGTGCTTCATCCCGATCTGCTTTCGTACAGAGGTCTGCCCGTTCCCGTGGAAAAAGCCGGCAACATGTTTGCCTATCTTAAGTGGGGCAAGGGCGACATCGAAGCCGGCTTCAAGCAAGCCGACTTGATCGTCGAAAACACTTTCACGACGCAAGTGACGCATCAATCTTACTTGGAGCCGCACGCCTGCGTCGCCAACGCGCGCCCCGACGGCAGCGCCGATATCTGGTCATGCAGCAAGACGCCGTTCGCGGTGCGCGGCCAACTGGGGAATTGCATCGGCATCGCCAAGGAAAAATTGGTATTTCATCCCATGCATATTGGCGGCGACTTCGGCGGCAAGGGCGGCTTCATGGACGTGGCGGTTGCTTATTTTCTCTCGAAGAAAGCGGCCATGCCGGTAAAAATGGTAATGGACTACACCGAAGAATTGACCGCCGGCAATCCGCGCCATGCGTCAATCATCAAAGTCAAAACCGGCGTGAAGAAAAACGGCGCCATCGTCGCCCATCACCTGCGGCCACATGCGCGCGCCGGGCGATCCGCAGGGCTTTTTCGCCAACGAGAGCCAACTCGATATCGTCGCGCGCAAGCTCGGCATGGACCCGACGGAATTCAAACGCAAGAACATGCTGCACGACGGCGACGAGACGCCCATCGGCGGCCATATCTCGCATATCCGCGGCGACGAGGCGTTGGACAAGGCGATTCAATTGGCCGGTTACAACAAAGCCAAGCCGAAAAATGTCGGACGCGGCTTGGCATTTTCTGAATGGTGCCCGAGCGGCGGCGAAGGCAGTGTCTTTGTCACCATCGAGGACGACGGCCGCGTCAAAATAATCACTCCGGTGGTCGATCAAGGCGCGGGCGTGCTCACGGTAATTGTCGAAGTCGTTGGCGAAGAGTTGCAAGTGGCGGCGGCTGAGATCGAACTCAAACAAGTCGACAGCACCATCGTGCCGAGTGACGGCGGCGTCGGCGGCAGCCGCGCCACGCGGGTGTACGGCAATGCGTCGTTCGAAGCCGGCACCAAAGCGCGCGAAGAATTATTCCATTTCGCGGCGCAGGCGTTGGAAGTCGATCCGAAAGAATTGACCACTGACAACGGACAGATCATGCACAAGCCATCCAAGCGCCAGCTGAGTTTCGCCGAAGTGGTGAAGTTCAAAGGCGCGCCGATCTACGTGCGCGGCTACTACAAAAGTACGGAGAAGTCGCACGACGCATCGGTGTCGGCGCAGATCGCCGAAGTCCACGTCGATCCAGAGACCGGCCAGGTGACCTTGCGCAACATGATCTCGGCGCATTCGACCGGCAAGGTGATCAATCCGCTGATGCATCAAGGGCAAATCGAGGGCGGCGTGGTCTTCGGTCTTGGCTACGCGCTCACTGAAGAAGTGCTGTTCGATGACGGCGGCAAGATCACCACGAGTAACTTCGGCGAATTCAAGATTCCCAACATCACCGACATTCCACCGCTCAAGACGCTGGTGATGGAAAATGTGCCGGCGGGACCGGGTCCGTATAATAGTCTGGCAATCGGCGAAGTCGCCAACACGCCGAC
>JAERMN010000634.1 GCA_016844625.1 Deltaproteobacteria bacterium | reverse complement strand
CGAGATTCTTTCATCGCAACTAAATAGCCTGCACAATCTTTACTTTTATCATCGGCTCATGGATAAGTGTCGAGAAGCGATTCGCGCCGGGCGGTCCGATCTCTGGCCTCAGTGGCTCGAGGCCGACGCGGCAACGTAAGTTAAATATTTTGCTACTTCCGGGTTTAGTGTGAAGGAGTATTCACCACAGAGGCACAGAGTTCGCAGAGTTCGGAGTATTTTTTAATCAAAAATTCTTTACTCTGCGCCCTTCGCGCCTCCGCGGTGACCCCACACTGAAGCCTGCAAAAATTTAAGGAGGATTCATGTTTGATATTGCCTACGCTCAAGGCGCGCCGGGAGTCGGCGGGCCGGGCCCGATAATGACGATCGTTCCGTTTATACTGATCTTCGCGATCATGTATTTCATGGTGATCCGGCCGCAGCAGAAGAAAGCGAAAGATCACCGGGAGCTGCTGGGTAAGCTCAAAAAGAACGACGAGGTGATGACCTCCGGGGGAATTTACGGTAAGGTGGTCGACTTAAAGGAAACCGTGGTGACGATAGAAGTAGCGCCCAACGTGCGCATTCGCGTCGCTCGGCCGCAAATCTCGGCGGTGTTGAGCGCCGAGAAAGCACCGGCGAAGGAAGGGAAGGAATAGGGCATGCGACGAGGTGTTTCGGTACGGACGACGATTTTTCTCATTGCGATTTTGTTCTCGCTCTTATATTTGACCCCGACGTTCATCGCCAAAAAAGGCGCCGGTGGCAAAGATGAATTGCCCGGTTGGTGGCCGAGTTGGCTGCCGGCGGACAAGATACATCTGGGACTCGATCTCCAAGGCGGCAGCCACCTGGTTCTCGAGGTGAAAGTGGACAAGGCGGTGGAAAATCACGTCGAGCGGGAAAGGGGCAACCTGCTCAACGCGCTCAAGGAGAAGGGCATCGCCGGCGTGTCGGTGGAACGCGTTGATGGCACCCAGATCCAAGTCAAAGTTCCAAGCGCCAGCGCCGAGCGCGTGCGCGGCATTCTCAAAGGCGACTTCGGTAACCTGATCGAAGCGAAGACGCCGCAAACTTCCGCGGCTGGCAGCGATTTCTTTTTGACTTTGAGCAAGGACGAACTGCGTTCGGTGCGTGAATATGCCATCGATCAGTCGCTGGAAACGATCCGCAATCGCATCGACCAATTCGGCGTCAGCGAACCGATCATTCAGCGCCAGGGACTGACGAATATCTTAATCCAACTTCCCGGCATCCAAGATCCCGGGCGGGCTAAGGATATCATTGGCAAGACAGCGCTGCTTGAGTTCAAGCTGGTCGACGATACGGCGAATGTGGAAGAGGCGGTCAAGAGCGGCGCGCCACCGGGACGCGAAGTGCTCTACGGCCACGGCGGCAGGGGCGAGGGTGTCGGCACGGAAAAGCAGCCCTATGTGCTCGAAGCGCGCGCATTGATGACCGGTGAGTATATTCAGGACGCGCGGGTGCGGCCGGCGGAGCAATTATCGGGGGCGTCGGTTGAGCTTGTTTTGAATAGCGCCGGCGGCCGGCTCTTTGAGCAGATCACTGCGGCCAACGTCAAGCGCCGTCTCGCCATCGTGCTCGACAACCGAGTCTATTCGGCGCCGGTGATTCAGGAACGGATCGGCGGCGGCAGGGCATCGATCACCGGCAACTTCGATATCAAAGAAGCGCGCGATCTCTCGATCGTGTTGCGCGCCGGCGCGCTGCCGGCGCCAGTCGAAATCGCCGAAGAACGCACCGTCGGTCCGTCCCTCGGCCAAGACTCGATCAATCAAGGCGTCACTTCATTTATCGTCGGCGCCGCCTTCGTGGTGCTGTTCATGATCGCCTACTACAAAGGCGCCGGCCTGGTCGCCGTGGTGGCGCTGCTGTTTAACGTATTTTTCATGATCGCATTGTTGGCCGGCTTTCAGGCTGTTCTCACCTTACCAGGTATCGCCGGCATCGTGCTGACGGTCGGCATGGCGGTGGACGCCAACGTTTTGATCAACGAACGCATCCGCGAAGAGCTCAGAGCGGGAAGGGCGGTACGCTCGGCAATCGAAGCGGGATATCAGAACGCTTTGCCGGCGATCTTGGATTCCAACATCACGACGTTTCTTTCCGGCGTCATCCTGTTTCAGTTTGGCACCGGCCCGATCAAAGGTTTCGCCGTGACGCTTTGCCTCGGCATTCTCACGACCGTGCTTACGGCGGTTTATCTGACCAGAATTTACTATGACAACCGTATCGGTGCGCGTAAGCTCGAGCGCATCAGCATCTAGGGAAGGCCAATGGAACTGATCAAATCCGGCACCAAGATACCGTTTACCAAATATCGCAAGATGGCGATAATCCTATCCACTATCGTCAATGTCATCGTTCTCGCGTTCCTGTGTCATCGTTCTCGCGTTCCTGTTTATTAAGGGCCCGAGTCTGGGCGTGGACTTCGCCGGCGGCACGATGGTGCAATTGAAATTTAACCAGAAGACGACCATTCCGGATATTCGCCAGGCGCTCGAGAGCGTCCAACTCGGCAGCAGCGTGATTCAGGATTTCGGCCAAGAGAGTTTGAATGAATACTTGATACGCGTCGAAAAAGTCGGCATGGAAGTCGGCGCCCTTGGGGAGCAAATTAAGCAGGCGCTGACAAATAAATTTGGCGCTGAAAAATTCGAGATTCGCCGGATCGAGTTCGTCGGGCCGAAGATCGGCGAGGACTTGCGCTGGCGCGGCACGCTTTCGGTTATCGCCTCGACGATCATGATGGGCGTGTACATCTGGATTCGTTTCGCCTCGGCGTTCGGCGCGCGGTTCGGTTTGAACTTTGGGTTGGGCGCGGTGATCGCCCTCGTGCACGATGTTTTAGTCACCGTCGGCGCCTTGATGCTGGCCAACTACGAATTCGATCTCACGGTCATCGCCGCGCTGCTGACCATCGTCGGCTTTTCGGTCAA
>JAERMN010000153.1 GCA_016844625.1 Deltaproteobacteria bacterium | reverse complement strand
GCGAGCGCCTGGATGTCTTCGATCGACACCGCGTAGCGGCCTTGGAGAATTGTCCGCGACTTGGCGCCGAGAACTAAATACTGCGAAGCGCGCGGGCCGGCGCCCCATTCGACGTAGTCTTTGACGTATGGCGACGCGGCGGCGCTTTGCGGCCGAGAATTTTGCGCCAAGGCGACAGCATAGGAAACGACAAACGGCGACACCGGCACTTTGCGCACGAGTTCTTGATAACGCCGGATCGCGGCGCCGTCCATTACTTTTTGCGGCGAGGGCTTTTCGTTTGACGTGGTCAGCATAACAATCTGCACTTCGTCGTCAAAGTCGGGATAGCGAATCTCGATATTCAACATGAAGCGGTCGAGCTGCGCTTCCGGCAGCGGGTAAGTTCCTTCCTGCTCGATCGGGTTTTGCGTCGCCAGGACGAAAAACGGCAGGTCGAGCGGGTAGGTGCTGCCGCCGGCGGTGACTTTGTATTCTTGCATCGACTGCAACAGCGCGGCCTGCGTCTTTGGCGGCGTGCGGTTGATCTCGTCGGCGAGCAAGATGTTGGTAAAGATCGGTCCTTTGAGAAATTGAAACTTGCGCCGTCCGGTGGCGGCGTCTTCTTGAAGAATATCGGTGCCGGTAATGTCGGAAGGCATCAAGTCGGGCGTGAACTGAATGCGGTTGAAATCCAAATCCAAAATCTCTGACAACGTGCTGATGAGCAAAGTCTTCGCCAAACCGGGCACGCCGACCAAGAGACAATGGCCTCTGGCGAACAGCGCGATCAGAACTTCTTCGATGACTCGGTCTTGGCCGACGATGACCTTGCGGATCTCGCCCAGCATGGTGTCGCGTTTGGCCGCGAACTCTTCGATTTCGGCGATCTCATGTTGCTGAATCTCCAGTGCTTCCATGGGGCGTTTTGTTCTCCTTTAAAATAATTACTTTCTAGCGCTTGAGCGGCACGACTTCAAAAAAGTCTCTCGCCTCAAGACGCTAAGCAAAATCCGAAATCCGAAGCACGAAATTCGAAACAAACGCAGTCAAATTCAACTCAAATTCGGAAAATCCAAAATCAGGAATCCGGATCGAACTTTTTTTGAATTTTCTGCTTTTTTGAACATTTGAATTTGTTTCGGATTTCGTGCTTCGGATCTAAGATCTTATTTGGACCCGCGCCGATCCGGCGAGTTTGCATGCTCGTCGTCGATCTGGTGCTTCAATCCTGCCCGCGTGAACTAGTTGCTGCCGGCGAGCTTTTCCAAAGTCGCCTTCGCCTGCCGGGCTTTTTCCGCTTCGCCCAGCGCGTTGTAGATATCACCGAGCAGACGATAGATCAGCGGGTGAAACGGATTGATCTGCTGCGCCTCTTCAAGCACGCCGCGCGCTTCCTTGAAATTCTTCGCCGCGTGATAGGCGCGGCCGAGTTGAATATAGGTGTTGACGCCGTCGGGCTCGATGTCCAAGGCTTTCTTGAGCAGCGGCAACGCTTCGTCGGCGCGGTTTTGATCGACCATCACGCGGCCGAGTTTATTTAATATCACCGGTGACTGCGGGCTCGCTTGCAAGGCGCGCCGGTATTCGTTCAAGGCCGCCACCGGGCGGCTTTTACTCAGTAATTGATCCGCCAAATGAGTGCGGTTACGAGCGATCACGGATTGAATTTCGCGTAGCTCGACAACATCGTCATCTTCCTTCTGATCTTTTCTCACTTTCAAGCGGCGCACGCGGCTGCCTTCGATCGGTTTTAAGCCCTTGGTTTTGAGAAAGCCTTTCCACTTGGTCTCGAAGGCGTCGAACGACATGCCGTAAACTTTCTCGATTGCTTCCGGTGTCGCGTTGTCCTTGAGCGTCGAAAGCAGGTCGCGGATGCCGCTGCGGCCTTTACTCTGATTGATAAAGTCGACCGCGGAAGCCGCTTCGGCGTAGGCCAACTGGACTTGCTCCGGCGTATCTAAATGAATCAGCGACGGCTCCATTTTTTTAAAGCCGACGAACTGGTTTTTCTCCAGCGCTTGCACCAGCAGCGTCTGATTGGCCGGCGTGAGATAGTCTTCATGGGCAGCTTTCGCCGCCGCCGCTTTGCGCCAGCGGGTTTCGTAAAAGCGCGCCATGCCTTCGTGAAGCCAAATCGGCGCCTGGTTATTCGACAGCCCGACTATCGCGTAGTGCAGATATTCGTGGCTCAGCGAATCGACCCACCTGTAGCCGAAACTCAGCGCCCGCGGTGAGATGATCATGAGCTTATTGAACTTGCAGATGCCGACGGCGCCGGTCTCTTCGATGTCGCGCAATGAGAGTGTCGAAATGGCGTTGAAACTGGTGGCATCCGGAGCGATCTCGACGCGGACTTTTTCTTTCGAATAGTAGCCGAGCTCGGCGCCGATCGCTTCGTAGCTTTTTTCCAATGCGTCGAGAGCATGGGGCACGAGAATGCCGTCTCTTCTTTCGTCGGCGAACAAAATGAAATGAGCGCTCTCGAAACGCTTAAACGACTTGTGCACGTCGAGAGTCAGCTGGGTCAAGAGCTTCATCGCTTGGCGCCGTTGATCTTTCGAGTCCACGACCAAAGGCGGTGGCTGACTTGGGATTGTCTTTGAGCGCCTTGGCGGCGAGCGCCTCGGCGTCGGCGATATGCCAGGCTTCGAGGAAATCTTCGCCGGCTTTGAATTCGCGCTCGGCTTCGGCGGCGAGCAGGCTGGCGGCCAGCAGCAGTGGAAAAACTAGCGCCGCAATGGAAAACGTTCGGTGATTCAAGGTGAACTTACTCGGAAAGATTTTTGAAGTAGCGCTCGATCTGCTCTTTCATCTGTGGTGGCACGCCTTGTTTGAGCGAGTCGAGGATTTCCTCGCGGAAATTGCGCGGCGCTTTGTATTCTTCTTTGCCCGGCAGGCGGAATTTCTCCGTGTCCAAACCGGTGAAGCCCTGCTCGATGTCGAACTCCGGGAACTGCGGCATGCCCGGCAGTGGTGTCATGTTGCCATAGGGCAGGAAGCGGCCCTGGCGGAACAGCCGGGTCATCGGCATGTTGCCGAGCTGGCCGCGCTGGGCCATCTGTTGCATCGCCGACTGCATTTGTTGCTGTGACTGCGACAAGCGCTCCAGCGCGGTTCGCTCCGGCGGCACCGCGCCGCGGGAGTCGAGCTGGCCCAAGCGGTTCTGAGCGCTGCCCATCGCTTTGCCGGCTTCGCCGATGCCTTGAACGATCTTCGGGTCGAGCTGGGGGAACAGTTGGAACAGCGATTCTAATTTCTCGTGCAGCGTATCGGTGCGCTCTTTCAGCACATCTTGGCGCTGCGCCAAATCGCGCAGCTGTCGTTTGTCGGCGTCGCTCAGCGCCTGCGCCGGTTCATTGAGTAAAGCTTCGAGCTCCGACTTAATATCTCCAACGCTTTTGTCGGCCCGTTGGGCGCGCGCTTCTTGCGCCGGCGCGCGTTTTTTCGCCAGCTCCTTGCGCATGTAACCGTCGCCTTCTTGGAAACCGGGAAAATCCTTGGCGCTCAGTTTGGCGATCAAATTTCTCAACAGCGCGTTCATGGTCGCGTCGTCGAGGTTCGTCAATAGACTGGGATCGTCCGCTCCTTCGCGGTCGGGGAAGAGTTCGGTCAGCTTGCCGAGCTCGGCGATGGATTTTTCCAGGAAGCGGTCAAGCTTGCTCTTGAGCGCGGCGTCACGTTCGGTCAATGCGGCACTGTTGAGATTTTCCGTATTGACTAAAATCTCCTGCTGTTCGCGCGCGAGCTCTTGCAGCTCGTTACTCTGGCGCTGCATCTCGCCTTGCATCCGGCCCATGCCCGAGGCCATCTGCGAGCGCTGCATGTTTTGCATGGCGGCGAGCATTTGCGCCATCTGGTTAAACAGCTCGCGCGCTAACTGGCGGGCGCCTTCGATGTCGCCGGCTTGGAGCTTTTTGCGAATCTCGTCGAGGGCCTTGAACATTTGATCCAGGCCCAGTCCCTGCATCTGCTCGGCATTCATGAAATCGTCGGGCATCTGCTGTGCCAACTGCGACATCGCCTGCTGCAGGGCGGAGAGCGATTTGAACATGTCGGCGAGCTGTTTCATGATTGCGTCGAGATTCTTATCGCCGCTCTGGAGTTTGTCGAGGGAGTCCATCAAGCGTTCTTGACTCCGCGCCAGGTCCTGCGCCGCGTTGGCGAGATCCTGCGCTTTCATGCGCTTGCTGATGTCTTCGGATAACATCGCCATGCGCTCCAGCTCGGCCGAGATCTCGTCACCGGCTCTCAGTCTTTCCTCGTCAGTTGCCGCCTGCTCTTGCTTGCGCAAAAGCTCGTCTTTGGTGAATTCCATATTGCGCTTGAGCGCTTCCAAGTCGGACCAGGTGGCGAAATCTGTCATGCGGTCTTTCTCGGTGCGCCGCATCACTTCTTCGGTGCGCTTGATCGCGTCGGTCAAGTTTTGCTCGAAACGCTGATTCAATTCCTTTGACTGCGCCGTCGGTTTCTCGCCGGGCTGCGGCTTCTCCAGGTGATCGGCGAGCAGATCGACCATACGGCTGTTTAAATCGCGCACCATCTCGGCGATCTGCTGGTGTTCGCCCTTGAGATTCTTAAGTCTTAAGCGCACCGAGCGGGAAGTGCCGATCTTTGGCCCGGAGATCGTGTCGTTGTCGAACACTTGCAGAAAAAAGATCGCTTCCTCGCTGTCGCGTAGCCCGAGCTTGCCCAGATCCCATTTATATTGATCGCGCAGGATGAGCCGCTTGTTGTCGTCTTTCTGCAAACGGATCTTGTCTTCGCGGTCGCCGATCTTGGCAATTAAACTTATCTCGGAAATGCCGAAATCGTCGCGCGCGCTGTATTCGAGATTTAAAATCTCATCGCCGTTGATTTCCAAATCTTCGGTGGGCCGGAGCAGATCGACGGTGGGAAAGCCGTCCGGTTTGACTCTGAGCTCATAGCTGATCGGCGTGTTGCGATAACCATGCTGATCTTCGACCAGAATTCTATAAGCCTGGGATTGGAACAGCACTAGGTTCGCTTGCAGTTTGCGGCCGTCGATTTTGAGCGGGATTTTCTTGCCGTCGTCCATCATGATCTCGGCTTTGACGACATCTTTAGTGGTCACCGCGTCGAGACGCACGGTTGAGCCCTTGAGCCCTTCAATGCCACCCTCAGCCGCGGCGACCGAGCCGAGCCCGGTGTAGGCGGGCGGATAAAGCATCAATTGAATGTTGGCGATTTCCGGTGGATCGATCGCTTCAGCTTTATAAGCGGCGGAGGTTACGCCGGCTGTGGCGACACGGTAATTGAGAGTTCTTTCGAGGCGAGCGATCTTGGCGCTAAACTTTCCCGCGCCAAGATTTTCCATGGCGACTTTTTCCGCGCCGACGAGCTCGCCGCGCTCGTTGATGCCTTGCCAGGTGAATAGTTCCAGCGCCGCCGGGATGGCGCCTGTTGCTGCGGCTTGGATCGTCACCGGCGTGCCGCGCACGACGCGCAACCCCTTCGGTTCGATGGCCAGGTTAGTTTCGGTCGGCGGCAAGTGATCGAGCGGCCGGGTTAACATGCTAATCGTGCCGCCGACCCAAGCGGGATTGAACAACAACATCGCCGCCACCGGCGCGAGCAGAAAACCGAGCAGGCGTAGGCTCGCATTTAGCCGGCGCTTGTCGAGCAGCTCTTCGATATTGAGCGTAGCGACCTGCTTGCGCGTCGCCCGCAAGAGCGCCATCACCATCGACGCCGAAAAGCCCGGCGCATTTTTCGCTTCGACAACCTGGGGATAGAGCTGGAGCGAATTAATTAAGTTATTTCTGAGCTTGGGTTGTTTGTGTTCGATGTAAAGCGCGGCCCGTTCTTGCGAGAGCCGGCCGAGAAAACGATAGATCGTCCAGCCGATCGCCGCGAGCAGGACCAGCCCGGTGACGATGCTATAGGCGAGCGGCGCGTAGGGTAAATAAGTTTTAAGATAAAAAATCGCCGGGCCGGCGCCGAACAGCAGCACGGCGCAGATCGCCGTCAAGCACAGTCCCTCGACGCCTTGGACCAACTTGAAGCGTCGAATGAAGCGCCGCAGGAACGAGGAGAGTTCTTGATATTCTTCTTGCCCCATAGGTTGTTAACCAAGGGCATATTATCGCCGTTTAGGGGCGCTTGTCCATCCCGCGACAGGTTTTCAGCAGGTAGCCTGGATGAAGTGAAACGTAATCCAGGAAAGACTCCCGGATTTCGCTCGCGCTTCATCCGGGCTACGTTTGCTCGGTGGACATCTATCTTTGCGATGCGTTGAGTTTGGAAAAAAGGTTCGTCATTCCCGCCCCCGATCAAAGTCGGGGGCAGGCTCCGACGGGCATCCAGGATGGCGCGGGAGTTTCGATCACGGAGAGCCTGGATTTCCGCGTGCGCGGGAAAGACGGATGGGGCATCGACATCAGTGGTTCTTTCAAGTTCAAGGTGAAACACTACCGATACCACGCTGCGTCCAACATCGCACGAGTCAGCGCACGGAGCCTTTCCGCAATTTGCATCGATTCCCCGATTCCCGCGCTTTTTTCTAACGAGAATTTATCATTCTTTGCCGTGTGGGCCTGCTCTCGGCGGGTCAAACTCCCAGTTCGGTGGGTGGCAACCAGTATTCGCATATGTTATGGAAATCCGATCCCCAAGAGCTTTAGAAAGGAATGATCACCGCGCATGGATAACTTGGAACCGGAAAAGCAGGAATTGCATGAGGGCCATGATGAAGATTTCGACGAAGATGACGAAGGAGCAATGGATGAAAACCATCCGATGTGGCGTTCGGAGCGGATCACGCTCAATTCGGTCGGCATCGACATCGGCTCTTCGACTTCGCACCTGATTTTTTCTCGTTTGACCTTGCGCCGCCAGGGCGTGGCGTTGTCGAGCCGCTTCGTGGTCGTCAATCGCGAGATTATCCATGAATCGCCGATTCTCTTGACTCCCTACATCGACAAAACCACTATCGACACCAACAAACTCGGCGACTTTATTCATGAAGCGTACCGCAACGCGGCATTGACTCCCGAGGACATCGACACCGGCGCGATCATCGTTACCGGCGAAGCGGTGAAGAAGAAGAACGCCGAAGCGATCGCCGCGTTATTTTCCGCCGAAGGGGGGAAATTCATTTGCGCCACGGCGGGCCATAACTTGGAATCGATGCTCGCGGCCTACGGCTCGGGTGCCGTCCATATGACCTACCATGAGGGCGGCGATTTCACCGTGATGAACGTCGATGTCGGCGGCGGCACTAGCAAAGTGGCGATCGTTCAGGGCGGCAAGGTGATCGACACCTGTGCCGTCGAAGTCGGCGCGCGGCTGATTGCGATGGATGAGAACGGCGTGATCAACCGGCTGGAAGACACCGCGCTTAAGATTGCGAAGATGGCCGGCATCGACGGGCTCAAACTCGGCGCTACCATGACCGACGACCACAAAGAGAAGTTTTCCCAGACGCTGTGCGACTCGCTGTTCCAAGTTTTGGAGCGCGGCAAACTTTCGCCGGACGTAGAAAACCTTTTGCTCACGCCCAATCTCGATTTCACCGAGCCCATTCACGCCGTGATGTTTTCCGGCGGCGTGTCTGAGTTCATCTACGGCTACGAGAAGCGCCACTTGGGCGATCTCGGCGTGCAGTTGGGCAAAAAAATCCGCGCGCGCGCCAACCAGTTGGGTGGCGGCAAGATTGCACTGCGGCCCGCCGAAGTGCGCATCCGCGCCACCGTCATCGGCGCATCGCAGTATACCGTGCAGGTGAGCGGCAATACGATTTACTTGTCTCACCCCGAATTGCTGCCGCTGCGCAATCAGCTGGTCGTCACGCCGCATTTCGATCAAAAGGAATCGATCAGCGCCGCCGAGATCAAAGAATCCGTCGAGCGCGCACTACAGCGCTTCGACGCACAGGATGTTGAGCGGTCGGTTGCGTTGGCGATTAGCTGGGAGCTTGGGCCGTCTTATCCACTGATTCGGATTTTGGCTGAAGGCTTGGTCGGCGCGATGAAAGGCCATATCGATAACGGCCAGCCGTTGGTTTTGGTTTTCGATGCGGACATCGCCAAGCTGATGGGTAACATTATTGAGCGCGAGCTGATTCCCGGCGCGGGAATTATTTCCATTGACGGCATCGACCTCAAAGATTTCGATTTCATCGACATCGGCCAGGAGCTACCTGACGCCAAGGCGGTGCCGGTGGTGATCAAGTCGCTGATTTTCCGCAGCACCGAACATGGCCGCGGTCATCATGCACAGCATTAAGAAAGGCCGAGGATGGAGGATCGAGGATCGAAGATGGCGCATGAGAAATTGCGATCCTCTATTCTCCATCTTCCATCCTCGACCCCTGGGTAGCTTAACTTCGCTACGGCGACTCCACGTTGACTTCCTCGGTGAATTCTAATATTTTTTTGAAAATCGTTACATTACAGGTGCTTAACTTTTATGGAAGAAGCCAGCGGACTGCATAATTTTTTGGAAATTTTAACTAAGCCGGACAATATCCCGATTGTCGGGATGCTGCTTTTGGTCATCTTTTTCACTTGGCTGGGGCTGCGCCAAGCTTTTAAGAACGACAAGCTGATCGAAGAAGGCAAAGAAGACCAAATCTCCAACGAAATGTGGAAATAGATGTTGCGAACGTGGCTGACGGCGTGCGCCGTCGCCGTCGCTCTTTGCCTGGAGTTTGGGGTTTGCCTGGCGGCTGAATCTACCTCGCCGTTTGCTAGCGATAAGCGGTGGGAACAGGCGCGTAAAGATCTGGCCCAAGGCAAGGCTAGCGAGGCCAAGGCGGCTTTTGAGGAACTGCTTAAGCAGTATCCCAGTGAGGCTGACCTGCAATTGTTCCTCGGCATGGCGCTGTTGCGATTGCGCGATCCCCAGGCAGCGGTCTTGGCGATTAAGAAAGCCATTGGCATCGATCCGAACCACGTAGAGGCGAGAACGCTGCTCGGTTACGTCGAATTGGAGATCCGCGGTGACGTCAATGCGGCGATCCGCGAATATCAAAATGTCGTCGAGCTCAAACCCGATCGCGCCGAGGCCTATAGCAATCTCGCCGTAGCGCAGAAGAAAAAAGGCGATCTCGAACAGGCTATCGCTAGTCTTAACAAGGCGCTTGATATCAAGCCCGGTTTCGCCGGCGCGCTGACGACTCGCGGCGGGATTTTCGCGGAGCAGTATAAATGGACCGAAGCGCGGCGCGATTTCGAAGCAGCGCTTAAGCTCAATCCCAACGACGATGGCGCGCTCTACGGTTTGTCCCAGGCGCTCCGCGAAGCGCGCGATTACGCCGGCGCGCAGCGAGCCCTAAGTGAGCTAATTGCCCGTTCTCCCAATTTCGTCTATTGGCTGGAATGGGGTAGAATCGGGCTAATTCGCTACTGGTGGGTATTACTGTTAACCGCCATAGCGTTTGCCCTAAAAGGCCGGTTTATGAAAGCAAGGACGGAAGCGAATGGCTGAAGCGAAGAAGCGCAAAGGTACGGCTCTGTTGGCCGTCATGAATGAAAATTGTTCGAGCTGCGCCGGTTCACCGATCTGCGAGCTGCATTGTCCAGTCGAGAACTGCATCAATCTACTCTACGAAGAAACCCCCGCCGGCGGACTGAAACCCTACCGCGTCTGGGTCGATAACGACAAATGCATCGGCTGCCAAATGTGCTACAGCGACGATTTGACTAAGATCCATCGTCATAAAGAAACTGGCGAAATATTTCGCGAGTATGCGGGCCGATACTACGATAGTTCGAAAAAGCCGCTC
>JAERMN010000152.1 GCA_016844625.1 Deltaproteobacteria bacterium | reverse complement strand
GAGACTTTGGGGAGAACGCGGCCTGGTGGTGGATCATGGTGTTGTCTTTGAATCTGAATGTAATCATGAAGAGCTTGGTTTTAGGGGGAGCTTGGGTCAGCAAGCGGATGAAAGCGATTCGGTTTGGGGTGATCCATTTGCCTGGACGGATCCTGAGTCATGGTCGCGGCTTGGTGGTTCGTTTGGAGAAGAAGTGTTCTGCCTATCGGCTTCTGATCGAGGCGCGAACGAAGATAGCGGAACTTGCGGTCGTGCCCTCGGGTTAGGCGTAGCAGGAGAGCAGAAGGGAGAAACGCGTTCTAGCTTTCAACCGCGAAGGGGAGTAGTACGTCTGAAAAGTGCTGAAAATCACTTTCAAGGACATCTCAAGCTGTAAATACTCCTGGCCCAACTGCGGTCAGACCTAGAAGTCGCTGTCAGACAGGATCGGCAACGCCGGATTATTATGTCGCTATACTAGGTGGTGGATTTGGGATGAGCGAGGCGTGGGCCTGGAGTTACGAAGGCACCCAAGCATCAAGTGTCAAAGTCATTTTTGCTATTGTGCAATGAACCGCCGGTACTTGAGAAACCCGCTCGATAGCACCCATGTTCGCCATACGCTTAGAGGCAGAACACCATTGCCTTCGCAGCGGAAGGCTCGCGCCTCGCTCTTCGTGTCAATTGCAACTGCGGAATCCCGGTTTAATCGACATTCTGTTTATTGGATTGACATCATACTCTCGATCGCAATAAAACGGCTCTGTCTTTTCAATCTTGAAAAACTTGGGAGCGGTGTATGAGCGAGCGCGAAAACGTGGATCACCTGCCGGGGCAATTGGCATTGCCACGGCGCACCGGCCGCCCATTGAAATTAGGCGGCGGGCCGCAAAACTATTTGCAAAATGCGCTCACGGCGGTGGCCGAGCCTTTCAAGGGAAATACCGCCGACAGCGCGGTTATCTCCGGCCCGTTCCCGATTAGAGCCACCGGGTTTTCCACACAGACGATTCGCGAGGCCGCCAAGGCTTATCTCGGAGCGCTGAACGCGGCACAGCGAACCAGGGCGCTCTTTCCAGTCGACGCCAAAGAATGGCGCATGTGGAGCAATATTCATCGCACCATCATGCGCCACGGCATTCCTTTTTGCGAAATGTCCGATCAGCAAGTCGAGCGCGCCTTCGCGCTCCTGAAGGAGAGCTTCAGCGACCAGGGATTCGCCACGGCCCGCGACATCATGCGTCGCAACGAGACGGTGATGGAGATGACCGGGCGAGTCGATGAATTCGGCGAGGACCTTTACTGGCTCAGCATCATGGGAAGGCCTTCCGCCGCCGAGCCTTGGGGTTGGCAGATCGACGGCCATCATTTGAACGTCAATTGCTTTGTGATCGGCGATCAGATCGTGATGACGCCGGCGTTTCTCGGCTCCGAGCCGGTGTTCGCGCAGAGCGGCAAATACGCCGGCACCCGGGTGTTTGAAGCCGAGGAAGCCCAAGGGCTTGCGGTGATCCGCGCCCTCGACACCGCACAGCGCGGCAAAGCCGTCGTCTCCAGGGATCTGCCCCGCGATCTCTTCACCTCGGCTTTTCACGATAATCATGAACTACGCTATGAGGGGATTGCTTACGACGAGCTGACGCCGCAGCAACATGATCAGCTCCTCCGCTTGATGAAAATTCACGTCGGGGGCATGCGGCCGGCGCACGCGCGAGTCAAGATGGACGAAGTCCTGCGCTATGTTCATGAGACCCATTTCTCCTGGCGCGGCGGCGTCGAGGAAAACAGCGTGTTCTACTACCGCATTCAGAGCCCAGCCATCATCATCGAATTCGATCACCAAGCGGGCCAGGCGTTTCCACAGTTCAAAGAACATTACCGGGACCATATCCATATCATCGTGCGCACACCGAACGGCAACGACTACGGCAAAGATCTTTTACGCCAGCACTATCAGCGCGGTCATCATGCAAGCGGACAATGACAGCCGCGGGTTACAGGGTCTGGCATAACAGTCGATTCTGCTGCCCCCCCGTTCATCCTTCGAGAGCCTCAGGACGAACGGGGATTGATAATGTTAAGAATTTTTCGTTCATGCTGATTCCTCGACGGGCTCGGAACTGAAGGCCGTCGAGGAAGCCTGCCGTGAGTGTTCTCGAACGGTCGAAGCATTCCTGGGGGTTTTTCAGCAGAATCACAGTCATATCAATCTTTACTCAGAGGCGTGAGATCGGGAAATTTCTCTCGGCAATCCCCGGCTTGATTCTATCTTGATGCCGTTTTCCGCGATCATTTGAAGACCCCGTTTCTTTCGAGCTTTCGGACGATGCGCGAGTCGACAAGCTTTTCCGCATTCCTGCGGCCGAACTTGGGATTGAGGCGGCCGAGGATGCGCAGCGTGTTGCGCACGCCATCGGTGGCAAAGTTGCGGCGACGAGAGAGGGCGCGGACTGCAATTAATCACCTCGGTATCTTGAGCTCGCGATTCTCCAGTGGTTGAATGGTTCGTGGCAGTGCACCGCAGTTGCCGCAACCCAAAAAGGTTGAAAGCGAAAATGAAGCATAAGGGAGGCGCTAATGGACGATCATATTTATAAGCAGGTCGAATTGACGGGTTCGTCTCGAACTACCGTCGAAGACGCCGTTCAGAACGCCATCACCAAGGCAGGCAAGACGGTCCACAATATTCCCTGGTTCCAGGTGATCGATACGCGCGGTTACATCGTCGACAATTAAATCGACTACTGGCAGGTGACAATCAAACTCGGCTTTCGGCTCGACGACTAGCCAAGTTAGTCAAACTGTCGAGGCACCGCGCGGGCATCAGAGAATTTTTCGCGGACCCGCGACGGCGAAGTATTTGCCTGGTGGCGCAATATCACTGGCGGCGGCGCTATCTCTAAAAACCGAGAATCTTGCCGTACTGCCGGGCCAGCTGGTCCACGGTGGGCGCTTGATTTTGATTCATCTGCAATAGATTTTTCCCCTGGGCATACCTGTGCGCGGTGGTGCCAGATATCAGCGCCGAGGTCTGACCGTTGAATTTTTCCCACAGTTCCTGCGCTTCCAAGTTTGTCATAAACACGGCAAAAAGATGTCCGGCGTTGGCATGGCGGGCGCCTTTGGGCACGCCGGCGTTGTAGGCCGGCGAGATCACCGGATCCAGGCCGTCGGCGAAGACGATGGGAACACCGTCTTTCTTCGCCTGCGAGATGAAGCTATCGACCATCGTCACCGCGATGAGAATTTCACCGATCTGCAAGCGGGTATAAAGATTCGCCAGCGAGCCCAGAATCGGCTCCTGCTTGGCGATGGCTCGAACGAATTCCGAGGTCTTAGTTTCGCCCCACGGCCCCACAGCCAGGCGCGACAGGTGGTGGGTCGCGGTCGAGACGCCGAGCTTTCCGCCCTTCCACTTGGTATCGAGCAGATCCTCCCAGCGTCTGGGCGCGTCCGGCGCGGCGAGGACGTTTCGGTTGTAGGCGGGAAGGACGAACTGGTTGCCGACGCTGACGGCGCCGTTGTCATACTGTATCAGGTCGGCGGCCACGCCGACTTTGGCGTAATCGAAGGACTGATGTAATTTTTTCGACCACACGGTGGCGTGGTGCGCGTCAGTGACCAAGATCAAGTCCCATTCCGGTGTAGCGCGCGAGGCCGCCCCCATGACCAGCTTGGCGACGTCGCCGGTCATGTTCGAAGACGGCGTGTAATTGACCTTGATGTTTAGGCCGTACTTCTTGTTAAACGCGTTGCCGAGCGCTTGCACTCCCGCGGGTCCGGTCGAGGAAGGCGCGAGCAGCTCGAGGACGCCTTCTTTCTTCGCCGCTGCCACCAGCTCGTCGATCGGCGCGGCAAACGTTGACGGGAGATCACCGAACAGCAGTAACGACACGAGTAGTAGAATCAGCACGTTAGAACCCTCCCCTTTTCTGGCGACGCGACGTGAGATGACGAACGGCGACCCGGCATCAGGTAAACGGACGCTAGTCGAGCGCCGCTCCATCTGGAAAGTGGCTAAAGGGTCGCACTTTTACGGGCTGTTGTCCAAACAGTTTTTTGTCGTGAGGAATTTCGGATTGCCCGGGTTCATCATCATCCTTTTTTGATGACGCTGGGGCACGCACTTGCAGTGCATGATTTCCGCATCATCGCGCGGACGTTGCCGGCTAAGATTTAAACACGAAACAGCCACTACTACTGTGTCGCGGGTCAGCCGTCGATACTTGCTCATGATGTCGGGCCGCCAATCCGGAGTTGAGGGGGTTCAGGGAGAAGGCCCTTACTATCTTGAAATAGATGACAACAACGAAGCCAAGATTCTACTCTGCATACTCGCGATACAAATCCTCGATTTCCTGTTTCACCTGACTGATTTTCATGGACAGGTCGTTCATCTGAGCGAGATTCTGACGATTCGCTTCGATCACGACTTGGTCAATATACTTCTTTAACGCGTTTTCGCTCTTGATGATCTCGGCTTCGAGCTTTTCAATTTTTGCTTTTTCTCTGCGTTGCGCTTTTTCCCGTTCTTTTTTCTCGTTGTAATTGTTTCGCGACGTGGGCTTCTTCTGTGCACCGTTGCCCTTGCCGTTGCCGTTGCCATAGCCTTCGTCCTCCCAGCCGAGCTTTTCTAGAAACTCGTCATAACCGGTGTCTAAAACATCGACTCGGCCGCGGTGAAAGACGATAAGTCTTGTGGCTAGAGCGCGAAGAATCCCTTCGTTATGGGTAACAATCAATAAAGCTCCGGGAAAGCGTTGCAAGCTCTCGATCAAGGCGTCGATGGATTCCATGTCGAGGTGGTTGTTGGGCTCGTCCAACAAAAGCAAATTTGACGGATGCGCGAGGATCTTTCCCAAGAGGGTTCGGCTCTTTTCGCCGCCCGACAATACGGAAATCCTCTTTAATGCCAAGTCGCCGCCGAACATCATCGTGCCGCAAATGTTTCGCACTTGTGTGCGCGTCAGCGCCGGATTGGTGTGTTCGATTTCCTGTTCGATGGTCGACTTTGGATTGAGCCGTTGAATGTTGGTTTGGCCAAAGTATCCCAGTTTCATGTCGGGATGAGCTTTGAGCTCGCCGGTCAGCGGTTTAAGGCCGCCCGACAGGACATTTAACAAGGTCGATTTTCCTTTGCCGTTGTTGCCGATCACGCCGATGCGGTCGCGGGCGTTGATGGTCAGATTGATGTCCCGAAACAAAAGATGGTCGGGCGAGTAGCCAAACGCAATATTGCGCGTCTCAAGTAGCGTTTTGGCGGCAAAAGGGGCGTGTCTAAATTCGAAATCTAAAGACTCAATTTCGCCAAGGTCATCGAGTTTGGGTAGTCGTTCTAACATCTTGATTCGCGACTGCACCATTTTGGCTTTTGACGCCTGGGCGCGAAATCGATTGATAAAAGCCTCGGCATGAGCCCGCTTCTTGTCTTCGTTGGCGCGGGTCTTTTCATGAATTTCGTCTTCAAGGATGATTTGAGCATAGGCCTTGGCGGTGCCGCCCTCGAATTTGCGAATTTTTTGGCGATGGATCACCGCGGTGTGGGTCGTGACGCTGTCCATAAAGTCACGATCATGGGAAATCAAAATAAGCTCGCCTTTAAAATTAGCCAGAAATCTGGCGATCCAACGAACCGATGTTATGTCCAAGTAGTTTGTCGGTTCATCTAGTAGAAGCAGATTGGGCTCGGAGAGTAAGAGCTTTGCAAGGTTTATACGAATTTGAAAGCCGCCGGAAAACTCGCGCGGCGCTTTTTCAAGATCGGCCTGAGAAAATCCCAGTCCAAACAAGATGGCTTCTGCCTTATAGATGGAATGGGATTCTTCCTCCGGCAGTCCTAAGGCCGCCTCCGCCAAAATCGTCGGCTGAGTAAAATGCAGATGTTGTTCGAGATGGCCGACGCGATAATTACGCGGAACAGCAATTTGGCCAGCGTCGGGCTCTTCCTCGCCTAAGATGAGTTTGAAGAGCGTTGATTTACCGTGGCCGTTTCGTCCGACTAGACCCAAACGGTCGCCGGCATTCATTTGAAAAACGACGTCAGTGAAAAGCTCGCGAGCGAAATACGACTTAGAAAGTTGATTGATCTTAATCACGATAGGTGTTCTCAGTAGAGGATAAAATTACGCTAATCAAGCGACCGGTTTGGAAATTTAATAATTTTGGATCTTCAGGCTTTTCTGTGAAGCAGGGCTCTGAGATTGAACCGCCGAGGCGCTGAGGGCGCGGAGTCAAGAGTTCGTGATTAAGAAATCCTCCAACCTCTGTGAACTCTGTGTCTCTGTGGTGAATACTTCTTCACAGGATACCTAGTACCACCACAATCTTTTAACGGCTCGTAATGATCAACGCGTAAACCTTTTTCATCTCGTTTCTGGCGAAAAACTGCGACAGCGCGCGCATCACTCCTGCCTTATCAACGTGGATCGAGATGCCAAGCTTGGCGTATTCGTCTAACACGCGTTCCTTGAACTCAAATTCGTGCTGGACTTCTCGGATGCATTCTTCGATGTGCGGCCGGAACGCTTCCATGTCGCGCAGTTCATATTCTTCGGCGAGCATGGGCAGAAGCGTGTCGTAGCTGAGATCGTCGCTGGTCTCGAGTAAATTCCAGCAAGTCGCGATCACCGCCTTTTTGTTGATGCCGAGCGCCCAGTGGATCGCTTCCACGGACTCCGGCTTACATTTCCACAAAGTGACGCGGCCACTAGGTTCTTCGACGTACCAGACGGTTCCTTCAACACCAGTTAATTTTTCATCTTCCGTGGGTTTATTTCTTCGCTCCATCTGGGCACGGATTTCGCCATACTTCGCGACCGGATCTTCGTCGGCAACCAGAGCGCCAAACAAGGCTGCGCCGGGCACATCCAAAAGATCAAGTTGGTGCAACGGCATGACACTAGCGTCATGTCGAACGCCAAACAGGACGGCCACCGCGAGATCACGGTCGTAAACGACCAAATGCGTGTTGCGGGCGCCGTATATCTCGAAACTAATGTGGCAGCCGTTGGCTTGGGAGATAATCGGAGCTTGTACGTCAGGCGCCATTTACCGCCACCATCCCGATAACGGTAGGCGAGCACGTTGGTGCCATCGAGTTTTTCATAGAGATGGATCGTTTTGATCGGCGGAAAATGAAAAGAACCGTCTTTGCCGAACGGGTAATGCAACTTCGGCGTTGCCATAATGAGCTGCGGCGCTTGCGCGTCACCAACATACGTAATGGCCAAGGCCCCATAGCGGTGATCGGGTTTTTGGCAGAGAAAACCGCGCAGTCGAAGATCGTCATTAAATGGATCTTCGACATCGAACGGCTGCAACCACTTTTCATCCAGACCGATGATCTGCGTCGCGACGGCAAGAGCCTGTGCGTCAATGTCGGTGTCCATCTCTCATCAGTCGTTGGTTACGCGCGCATCCAACTATTTCACCTTCGCTAGCTCATTGCCCGTCCTG
Organism: Deltaproteobacteria bacterium; assembly: GCA_016844625.1. Lineage (GTDB taxonomy): Bacteria > Desulfobacterota > Binatia > UBA9968 > UBA9968 > DP-20. The sequence goes on along the minus strand of JAERMN010000152.1, from coordinate 2,842 downwards.
GTTTTCTCCCGTCGTAAACGAACACGGCCTGCGAGAATATTTCATCCGGCCATCAGCCGTGAAAGCGCAGACGTGATCGTCTGAGCAATCCGCTCGGATGTCAATGATGAGGACAGCGGAATATGCAACGCTATTTTGTCGGTGGCGGGCTCTTTTTTGATCAGCGGCGAAAGCGCCGCTTCGATGTTGCGGGCAATTCGTCCGACGGCGGCGTCGCTTGAATGGCTTTGATTCTCCGCCCTCGGCGCACCATCGGCAGGTTTTTCCACGGACTCGCCGTGACCGGGCTGCCCAAGAGTTTCAAGAAATTTTATGCCTGCTTCCAGCAGCATGGTCAGCGCCTGGCCAGCGCCATTCGCCCCGTTACCTGACGCCGGCATGGCAACCTCTCGCCCGGCGCGACCGTTGGACGGGCCGTCCGGTTTTTGAATCTCGGTCGCAGATTCCGACGACTCGGAATCCGGTAGGATTTCTTTCAACGTCTCGATCATCGATCTTCGGCCGAGCTTCTCGAAGCTCACCTCCGAACCGGCCCCGTCAAACAGGCCCTCGAAGAGAGCCTTCTTGAGCCGAATGGTTTCCCAAACCCGCTCTTCGATGCTGTTTTCAGTCAGCAGGTGAATCGCGAGCACCGGCCTCACCTGTCCCATGCGGTGGACTCGGGCGATCCGCTGTTCGAGACGCGCGGGATTCCAGGGCGGTTCGACGTTGATGACAGCGGAGGCCGCTTGCAAGTTGATACCGACACCGCCTGCGTCAGTGGAGAGAAACACTTTCAGATCAGGGTGGTCACGAAATTTGGCGATAAGTTGGCCGCGCCGGCGCGTTGGGATACCGCCGTGCAGGGAGACATAACCAATTTTCATCTTGTCGAGCAGCGCGCCGACCTGCTGAGTCATTTTTTCCCACTCGCTAAAGATCACCACTTTGCGCTGTTCTTCGACGACCAGTTCGTGGATAATTTCCTTTAACTCCTCCAACTTGGGAGAAACTTGGGTCTCTTTATCGAAAAGAAAAGTCGAGTCGCAGATCATGCGCATGTTCTGAATCGCGCACAGCATGCGCTGCTGATCCACCGGCGATAGCCAGCCTTGGCGCTCCAACTTTTGCACCAGCTTGGCAACGATTTTCTGTTGGTCGCTGTACGGTTCGGCTTGCTCAGGACTGAGCGGCACGCGAAAAATCTTGTCGGTGCGGGGCGGTAGGTCTTTCAGTACTTGGTCGCGGCGACGGCGCAGTAAGATCGGCGCCAGCTTCTGGCGCACTTGATCGAGATTGCGGTAACCGATCAGCTTGCCCTTTTCATTGATTTGGCGGTGCTCGCTTAGAAAATGAAATGCCGGCCCAAGCCGCCGGCCATCGACAAACTGCACCACGGAATAGAGTTCTTCCAATTTGTTTTCCAACGGCGTCCCGGTAAGAACCAGCGCGTATCGGCTGCGCAAGAGTTTGATCGTGCGCGCCGTGGCGGTTTCCCAATTGCGAATCCGCTGCGCTTCATCTAGCACGATCAGATCAGGCAGCAGCGCCGAGACATTTTCGAGATCACGGCGGACTAATTCATAATTGACGATCTTGAAGAAGGCATCAGAACTGTAAAGCGCGCGGCGTTGCTCAGGTGAGCCGTCGATCACAACGGCGCTGCGGTCGCTGAAGCGCTTGATTTCGGTCAGCCACTGATGCTTCACCGACGCCGGACAAATCACCAGTACGCGGCCGATACCCCGGCGGCGCGCCAGCATCTCCGCCGCGCCGATGGCCTGAATTGTTTTTCCAAGCCCCATATCGTCGGCGAGAATAGTTCTTCCCCGAGAAACAGCGAATAGAATGCCGCGCATTTGAAACGGATACAAAGGAACTTTGAGAAGATTATCCAGCGGCAGCTTGCCCTGATCCAACAAGCGCAGCTCTTGGGCTTCAAATGCAATCCCCTCGGCCGCCGCGGTTTCGCGATCGACCCATTCAAGCGCATCGCCGTAAATCACAACCTTTTCATCGAGCGCGCGAAAGCGGGCCAGAGCCTGAGCGACACGATCCATCTGATTAGGTTTGAGAACACCGTCGCCATCGAAGAATTCTTCTCTGAGCGCCAGCAGCTCGGCCGAGACTTTCGCCGGTGACGCCATGCACACTCGCGGCTGCTCGCGGTAGTCCAAATAGATCGTGCTGTGCTGGCGCCGATAGCGGCTCTTCTCTAGTTTGCCGCCCAAGCGCGAACGCAAGTGCAACAACACCGCCTCGATATGTTTGCAGGTCCCCAAAGTGTTGACCGCGTAGTCCGGGCAAGCGCAGTAATTATCAAAAAGCCCGACGCCGCGCAGCGCGACTCGATAGGTACGTTTACTCGTCGGAGAGAATACCTGATAGTCGCCGAATAGCGTCCGGCCTTGGGCCTCGATCTTAAAGGCTTCCTTGCGCGCCCGCAGTTGGCGCGCGGCGATCTGTTCTTCGATGAGCATGAAAGATTTTTCCTTTGCGCAAAGTGTTTTCGGTTGCGCAAGCCTACCGATTATTCGCTCGCCTTACAAGAAAATTAACAACACGAAGCGGAATTGGCATTGAATCACCGTTAGCTGATTCCGATTCCGTTCGGCGACTTCGTCGATTTTCCCGCCACCGAGGGAATCGAGTGAGCCACAGCCGATTGCGATGTGACCGAGAGAAGACCCGCAGGCACACAGTTCAGAGTTTCGAATTCATGGTAAGAAGTTCGAATTCCGGCCGGGTCATGCGCCACGCGTAGCTGCCGGCCACCCCATAGGATCATGTCGATCAGGCGATTTGCGGGTTAGAGTGCTTGATTGGTCAGATGACGTTGGCGCAACTCTTTGGAGGAAAGCTG
>JAERMN010000151.1 GCA_016844625.1 Deltaproteobacteria bacterium | reverse complement strand
GTCGAGCAGTCGGGCATTGTCTTCTTGGACGAGATCGACAAGATCGCCGGGCGCGATTCTATGCAAGGTCCCGATGTCTCGCGCCAAGGCGTACAGCGCGATTTGTTGCCGATCGTCGAAGGTTCGACGGTCAACACCAAGTACGGCATGGTCAAGACCGATCATATTTTGTTCATCGCCTCGGGGGCGTTTCACATCGCCAAGCCCTCCGATTTGATCCCTGAGTTCCAGGGCCGCTTTCCGATCCGGGTCGAGTTGAGTTCGCTCAGCAAAGAGGATTTCGTGCGGATTCTCACCGAGCCGAAGAACGCTCTAATCAAGCAGTACGAAGCCCTGCTCGAAACCGAAGGGGTGCATCTCAAGTTCGCCGCCAATGCGATCGAAGAAATCGCGCTGATCGCGTCCAATGTGAACGAACAGATGGAGAATATCGGCGCGCGCCGCCTGCACACCATCTTGGAGCGCTTGCTCGACGAGGTGTCTTTTTCGGCGCCGGAGATGCATGGCCAGGATGTCGCCATCGACGCCAACTACGTGCGCGAGCGGCTTGAGCCAATTCTAAAAAACGAAGATTTGTCGCGCTACATTCTTTAATTTGTTGTTGACCACGCTGATTTCAGCGGGGAACCATTAAATGGGGTTTCCAAAGGGGGTGAGCATCTCCTTTGGTCTGTGTTAACTTGGGGTGGGGTCAATACCCCGCCCGCAAAGTGGCTGGGTTTATTTGAAGGACCGTTGATGGACGATTTTATCGGCAAGGCGGAAGTGTTGATGGAGGCGCTGCCTTACTTTCAGCGCTTTTACGGCAAGACTTTTGTCATCAAGTACGGCGGCCATGCGATGGAGAACGAGGATCTCAAGGCGAGCTTCGCGCAGGACATCGTGCTGCTCAAGTACGTCGGCATCAACCCGGTGGTGGTGCATGGCGGCGGGCCGCAGATCGACACCGTGCTCGACAAGATGGGCATTACCAGCCGCTATGTGCGCGGCATGCGAGTGACCGATCAGGAGACTTTGGACATTGTTGAAATGGTCCTGGTCGGCAAGGTCAATAAAGAAATCGTCAACCTGATCAATCAGCATGGCGGCATGGCGGTGGGACTGAGCGGCAAAGATGGCCAGCTGATTCTGGCAAAAAAAATGAATGTGACCGTCGCCTCAGCCAACGGCGAGTCGCCGGAGATCATCGACATCGGCATGGTCGGCGAGATTATCGGCATCAATCCATTGATCATTGAATCGCTGGATCAAAACAAGTTCATTCCCGTGATCGCACCGGTGGGCGTTGGCAAAGACGGCGAGACTTACAACATCAACGCCGACCTGGTCGCTGGCGAAGTCGCCGAGGCGCTGCATGCGGAAAAACTTTTGCTCATGACCGACGTGGACGGGGTCAAGGATAAGAAAGGCGAGCTGTTAAGCACGCTGACAGAGAAACAGGCGCGCAAGATGATTCAAGACGGCGTGGTCGGCTCGGGCATGATTCCCAAGGTTGAATGTTGCATCAACGCGCTCAAAGGCGGGGTGGAAAAAACTCACATCATCGACGGCCGGGTCAAACATGCGGTGCTCTTGGAAATCTTTACCAAAGAGGGCGTGGGGACGGAGGTGGTGCGCAAATGAAGAACACGCAAATGAAGAACAACGCTGTCGCGGCGCTGACCGATAAGTTCGTAGCCAAGACCTATGCGCGCACCCCGATCGCGCTGGTCAAAGGCCGGGGCACGAAGGTTTGGGACGCCAACGGCAAGGAGTATCTCGACTTCTTGGCCGGCATCGCAGTCAATAGTTTGGGTCACTGCAATCCGGCGATCGTCAAGGCGATCAAACAGCAGGCGCAGCAGCTGCTGCATGTGTCCAATCTCTATCATGTCCAAACCCAGTCGGAATTGGCGCGCGAGCTGTGCCGTCATTCGTTCGCCGACCGGGCGTTTTTTTGCAACAGCGGCGCGGAGGCCAATGAAGCGGCGATTAAACTGGCGCGCCGTTATGGTTTGGAAAAACGCGGCGGGCGCTACGAAATTATTTCGACGCATAATTCTTTTCATGGGAGAACTCTAGCGACGCTCGCAGCCACCGGCCAAGAAAAGATCCGCGCCGGTTACGATCCATTGCCCGCCGGTTTTCGCCAAGTGGCTTACAACGACCTCGGCGCCATGGAAGCGGCCATCGATGAAAAGAAAACCGTCGCCATCTTGGTCGAACCGATCCAGGCCGAGGGCGGCGTCATCGTGGCGAACGAGATTTACATGCTGGGGATTAGAGAGTTATGCGATCAGCGCGGTTTACTGTTAATCTTCGACGAAGTGCAGACCGGCATGGGGCGCACGGGTAAACTTTTCGGCTATGAGCATTTCGGCGTTAAACCGGACATCATGACGTTGGCCAAAGCTTTGGGCGGCGGCCTGCCCTTGGGCGCGATGCTGGCGCGCGAAGAGGTCGCCAATAGTTTCGGCCCCGGCAGCCACGCATCGACCTTTGGCGGCAATCCGGTTTCCTGCGCGGCGGGCCTGGCGGTGATGAATGCTTTGGTCAAAGGCGGCTTGCTGAAAAACTGCGTGCAGATGGGCAAGTATTTTGTCAAAGGACTCGAGGCGCTCAAGAAGCGGTTTCCCTGCATTCGCCAGATCCGCGGCAAGGGACTGATCATCGGCGTCGAGTTGGACATCGAGGGCAGTAAGATCGCCGATGCCTGCATGCAAGAGGGGTTGCTGCTCAACTGCACGGCGGCCAAAGTCCTTCGCTTCGTGCCGCCACTGACGATCACCAAGAAAGAGATCGACCGCGGCTTGGCAATCCTGGAAAAAGTTTTGGCCAGCCAATAGTTCGATCGCGAAATCATTCCTTTCATGGGCAAGCGAAATTTACTTAATTTCGACGGCTTGAGCCGCCGCGAGTTCGACGGCATTTTACAGCTCGCCGCCGAGCTCAAGCGCAAGCAGAAGCGCGGCATGGCGCACCCGCTGTTGGCCGGCAAGGCGATGGCGCTGGTTTTCGAGAAGCCGAGCCTGCGCACGCGTTCGACGTTCGCTCTCGGAATAACCCAGTTAGGCGGCACGGCGATTTATCTTGGTCCGGCTGAAGTCGGTCTGGGCAGCCGGGAAACACCAGCGGACTGCGCGCGCAACTTGGACCGCTGGTTCGATCTGATCACCGTCCGGACTTTTGCCCATAAGATTATCGCAGAGATGGCCGAGTATTCATCGGTGCCGGTGATTAACGCGCTGACCGATAGCTACCATCCTTGTCAGGTGTTGGCCGACTGCCAGACCTTGATCGAGCATAAGGGTAAACTCGACGGCTTGAAGATCGTCTTTGTCGGCGACGGCAACAATATGGTGCACTCGTGGCTCGAGGCCGCGGCGATCGTGCCATTTTCTTTTGTCCTCGCGTGCCCTAAAGGTTACGAGCCCGATGCGACGATTCTCAACAAGGCTTTGACTAACGGCGCGAAGATTACAGTGACAAATTCTGTCGAGGAAGCGGTTAGCGGCGCTGACGCGATCTACACCGACGTGTGGACCAGCATGGGGCAGGAAAAAGAATCGCAGGCGCGCATCAACGCCTTTCGCGCTTACCAAGTGAATAGCCAGGTGGTGGCGCTGGCGAAAAAAGATGCGGTGGTGATGCATTGCTTGCCAGCGCACCGTGGCGAAGAGATTACTCATGAGGTTTTGGAAAGCCCGCAGTGTGTCGCCTTCGATCAGGCGGAGAATCGCTTGCATGCGCAGAAAGCAGTGATGGTGTGGCTGCTGCAAGGCTTCGCCACGACAGTCGGAAAGAGAAAAGGTTTGAGAATAAAGACGGGAAGCAGAGGTTCTAGGAAAAAGTGATCAACGTTAAGAAAGTTGTGCTGGCATACTCCGGCGGTTTGGATACGTCGGTGATTCTGCGCTGGCTTAAAGAACAGTATGGCTGCGAAGTGATCGCCTTTTGCGCCGACCTGGGCCAAGGCGAAGATCTCCAAGCGGTCAAGCAGAAAGCCTTAAAGACCGGCGCGAGCAAAGTGGTGATCGGCGATCTGCGCGAAGAGTTCGTCAAATATTATGTCTTTCCGATGCTCCGTGCCAACGCAGTGTACGAAGGTTCTTACCTGCTCGGCACTTCCATCGCGCGGCCGCTGATCGCCAAAGGACAGATCGACGTTGCGGTCAAGGAAAAAGCCGACGCGGTGTCGCATGGAGCCACCGGCAAGGGCAACGATCAGGTGCGCTTCGAGCTGACTTACTATGCGCTCAAGCCGGCCATCAAAGTGATCGCGCCGTGGCGTGAGTGGGATTTGAATGCGCGCTCGACTTTGATCGACTACGCGCGCCGACACGGCATTGCGGTTCCCGTGACCAAGGCCAAGCCTTACAGCACCGACCGCAATCTATTTCACATTAGCTACGAAGGCGGCATCCTCGAAGATCCGTGGAAGGAACCGCCGTCGGACATGTTCGTTTGGTGCCGGCCGGTGGAAAAGGCGCCGAACCGCGCCGAATATGTCGAGATCGATTACCTGCGCGGCGATCCGGTCGCAGTGAACGGCAAAACATTGTCGCCGGCAAATCTATTAGCGCGCCTAAACGACATCGGCGCTAAACATGGCATCGGCCGAGTCGACGTGGTCGAGAACCGTTACGTCGGCATGAAATCGCGCGGCGTCTATGAGACTCCCGGCGGGACGATTCTTCACGCGGCGCACCGCGGTTTGGAGTCGATCACGATGGACCGCGAAGTGTTGCGCTTAAGAGACTCGCTGATGCCGCGCTATGCGGAAATGATTTACTACGGCTACTGGTTCGCGCCGGAGCGGGAAGTGTTGCAGAAAGCCATCGACGCCGCCCAGGCCAACGTAACCGGCCGGGTGCGGCTCAAACTCTACAAAGGCAACGTCATGGTCGTCGGGCGGAAATCGGTCACTTCGCTCTACGATCCCAAGGTGGCGACCTTCGAAGCCGATCAGGTTTATCGTCAGGCCGACGCCGAAGGGTTTATTCGCTTGAATGCCTTGCGGCTGCGTTTGCGCAAACTGGCAAAGGCGAAATGATGAAAGAAATTAAAAATGCAAAATTAAAAGTTAACAAATCTGGAACCGGATTCATTTTTTAACTTTTAATATTGAATTGAATCGTTGACGTAAGGGTAACTTGAAGAAATCGAACAGCAAACTTTGGGGCGGTAGGTTCAGTGCTGGAACCGCCGAGTCGGTGGAGGCGTTCACCGCTTCGATCGACGTCGACTCGCGGCTTTACCGCCACGACATCATGGGCAGTATCGCCCATGCCAAGATGCTCGCTAAGCAGAAGATCATTCCAAGCCGCGATGCGCGGAAGATCGTCCGCGGCCTGGAAGCGATTCGGCGCGAGATTGACGCCGGCAAATTCGCTTTTTCTCCCGCCGATGAAGACATTCATATGAACATCGAGCGGCGCTTGACGGAAAAAATCGGCGCCGCCGGTGGCAAGCTGCACACGGCGCGCAGCCGCAACGATCAAGTCGCGCTCGACATGAGGCTTTACTTGCGCGATGAAGTGACGGTCATCATTGAAAGTTTGTCGGTCTTACAGCGCGAACTGGCGCGCGCGGCGAAAAAACATCTCGACGTGATCATGCCCGGCTACACCCACTTGCAGCGGGCGCAGCCGGTCTTGTTAGCGCACCATCTGCTCGCCTATTACGACATGTTCGGGCGCGACCGCGAGCGCTTTATTGACTCCCTCGAACGGATCAACGTGCTGCCTTTAGGTTCCGGCGCCATCGCCGGCACGACGTTTCCGATCGACCGCGTCTATGTCGCCAAGCTCCTCGGCTTCCCGCGCATATCGAAGAATAGTATAGATGCGGTCAGCGACCGCGATTTTCTTTTAGAATTCTTAGCCGCGTCGTCGATTCTCTTCGTCCATCTCAGCCGTTGGGCCGATGAGTTTGTTTTATGGTCGAGCCAGGAATTTGCTTTTATCGAGCTGCCTGACGGTTATTGCACCGGCAGCTCGATGATGCCGCAGAAAAAAAATCCTGACGTGCCGGAGTTGATCCGCGGCAAAAGCGGCCGCGTGTTCGGCCATCTGCAAGCGCTGCTGACGATCATGAAAGGTTTGCCGCTGGCGTACAATCGCGATCTGCAGGAAGACAAAGTGCCGCTGTTCGACACTGCCGACACGGTTAAAGCGAGCGTCCGAATCATGGGTGAGATCGTCGCCGGCATGAAGGTCAGGCGAGAGCGCATGCGGGAGGCGGCGCGCGACGGTTTCATGAACGCGACTGATTTAGCCGACTACTTAGTCGAGCGTGGCATGGCTTTTCGCGCCGCTCATGAAGTGGTCGGCCGGGTGGTGCAATTTTGTATCGGCCAAGGTAAACGTATCGAAGAACTATCGATGGCGGAGCTTAAGCGCTTTTCGGACAGAATCGACAAAAAAGTCTATAACTATCTTTCAGCGGAAGCGGTGGTTGGGCGGCGGCGCGCGCTGGGTGGCACGGCGAGGCAAAATGTCGTCCGCCGCTTGAAAGAACTGAGGGTTTAGATGAAGCGATTATTATTGCTGGCATTGCTGATCGCCGCGTTAACGCCCGCATGCGGCAAAAAAGGCGACCCGCGCGCGCCGGAGATTGTCGCGCCCAAACCGATTACCAATTTGAGCGCGCGGCCGGCACCCAATGGCGTCACGCTCATGTGGAATCGACCGACTGAGTATATGGATGGCAAGGAGATCAAAGATTTGGCAAGCTTCGTGATTTTCCGCAAGGAAGTGTCGCCGAGCTGTCTCGATTGCCCGGTGCCCTATCGCCAGCTGACGACGGTGAACGTCGAGGACCGGGAGAAGTTCGTCAAACAAAAACAGTATCGCTTCGACGACGGGGAAGTGCGGTCCAAAGCGATTTATCGCTACCGCGTGTCGGCGCAGTTAGTCGATGGTTCGCTCAGTGCGCCGTCCAACGAAGTAGAAATTTCCCGCTGAGAGATTAGTCATGAATCATTTTGAATATCACAACGGAGAAATGTTCGCTGAGGCGGTGCCGCTTAAACGCATCGCCCGGGAAGTCGGCACGCCGGCCTATGTTTACAGCCTGGCGACGCTCAAGCGTCACTACCGTGTCTTCGACCAAGCGTTCGCCAAGGTGCCGCATATCGTCTGCTTTTCGGTGAAGGCCAATTCCAATCTGACGCTGCTTCACAGTTTCGCCAAACAGG